>NZ_JBBMFJ010000016.1:0-75673 GCF_040096075.1 Ventrimonas faecis | reverse complement strand
TTAGACATAAAATATGCTCTCTCCTAAGTGACAAGTTTTTATTATTTCACTTGTCTACCTAGAAGGGAGCATATCAAATGCATCCGCAGCCCCATCTTTCCATTATCTTTTCTCACAAAAAGCCATTTAATATGCGAAGAAACAGCCAGTTAAACAGATTGTTCTGATACAGCAAACTGAGCCACCAGCTCTTTTCAATCTGCAGCAAAACCGGACGGGTCCACGGCATACCGGAACACCCCCGGATCACCAAACCTGCCAGCCATATAACCAGAAGCCCCGCAACTGCCCCAAGCAAAGCTCCGGCTATCTGATTCAATTCCCATATAATTGGAAGCCGCGCAACCTGATTCAGCCAGTGCGCCCCGATACGGAAAAACAGGAATACAGCTGCAAACAGAATTCCCGTTCCAAATACGCGGATTACCATAGTTGCCAGATACGAACCAAGATAATCAAAAAAACGATCCACCCCAAGCATACGGTAGATCTCGCTGTTATTATTTTCAAGAAGCACTTCCTTCATCTGCTCCGGCAGTTTCAGCCCTTCTATAATATTCCGCTGGTAAGCCGGCTGTATCTCTGTTTCGTCTGCCGCTTCGTTTTCTTCCTTCACTCCGGCCATATGTAAAAGCCCCTGTCCGATTGCCTGATGGATTGCCGTATTATCGTTCAGCACTGCCGTGACACACGGCATGGCCACGCGCGTTACAACAAGGCTCAAAATCAGGGCCGACATTGTCACCGCAATACGCACCAGGCCCCTGTAGTGCCCATACAGCACCATAGACAGCCAGAATACGCCTACACCAACAGACAACCAGTGTTCTGTCAAAAAATCCATGTTTGCTCCGTCCCGCCTTCGCGGCTGTACTGCGGCTTTTATTTCACCGCAGCTAATATGCTTTTCCTTACACTTCTACATTCAATACCAGCTTTTCAATGGCATCCGCCACTCCATCCTCATCATTAGTTACTGTAACATAATCCGATTCTGCTTTCAGTGCTTCCACCGCATTTCCCATGGCGACACCGATTCCCGCAGTCCGGATCATGGTCATATCGTTTTCACCATCTCCAAATCCCATGGTCTGCTCCTGGCGCAGCCCCAGATGGCCGGCCAGCCGGAGAATTGCCTCTCCCTTGGTTGCTCCCGGCGCATTGATCTCCAGATTATTATCCAGGGACGAACTGACGATCACATCACCACGCTCCTGCAGCGCACGTCTTGCGCGGGCACGCTCCTGCTGATCTCCAAAAAAATAGTTTATCTTCTCCACCGGAAGATTCAGCATACGGATCCGTTCTTTCACATCCGGCACTTCCTGCCTTGTCTGAAGAATCATCGTCTGGATTGTATCCGGAATTGCGTAATCATCCATATGCTCCATGAACCGTTTTTCCCCATAAGCACAACCGTCTACATACGCATCGTACATGGTATGAAACTTTCCAGCCAGTTCCAGAATATCCACAGCCTGGGCACATCCAAGTTTGCGTTCATCCAGAATCCTGTGCTCTGCCACATCTTCTACGATTGCGCCATTAGTTGTAATGGCATAACGGATTCCCGGCAAAGAGCGCAGAAACTCCGGCACTCCTCCCCAGATTCGCCCAGTGCAGGGTACAATATAAATTCCGCGGGAAATACATTCCTGCAACACAGCTTCATTTCTGGCAGAGAGACGCTTCTGGCTGTCCAGAAGCGTCCCGTCTAAATCTAATGCAATTAATCTGATATCTGTTTTCATTATATAAAATGTTCTTCCTTTAAAATCAGCATACCGTCTTTGTCATATTTGGATGAGAACAATCCCTTAATTGCCTTACCAAGAGACGGTTTCTCTGCACGGTCTGCCGCTTCCTCAATGAGAGCTTCCGCCTCTTTCCGTGTCAGCGGGATGCCATCCTCTTCCATGATTTCAATCCGCTCATAGAGCGCCAGCATGCTCTTTCCGGTGATGCTGCAGTCAATTTCTGATGCGTATTTGCAGCAATACTGCGCAAATTCATCAATATCCATTTCTTCTTCTGCAGGCTCATCCTCTTCGAAAGCTTTCGGCTCCGGTGCGCGCATAGCTTCATCATTCACCGGTACAACACGGCGCATTGGGCGCTCATCCGGAACCTCTGCGGATTCAGAGGCTGTCAGTGGCTCTGATTTCTGTTCCGGCATTTCACTCCGGACAGTCACTTCTTCCGGCTGCATCTCCGGCTCTGCGCTCTGTACCGGCGGATAGTCGCAGCCAATGCACTCAAACTTATCTGCCAGAGATGGATTCTGCGCATGCAGCATCTCCATCTGCTTCGGGTTATCAATCAGGATGATTCTCATGCCACTGGTATCACGGGTCATAAGAGTTTCCAGCTCACCGATCATCTGCGGAGTTAAATCTCCGGCTTCCTCAATCATGAGGTCTTTTCCGCTCAGTTTATCTGCGCATGCAAGGATACCGCGCTTGTTCAGCTTGGAACCCGTGATCTTTGCCACCGGATTCTTGATTCCGGTTTCTTTCTGAATCTGTTTTAAGGTCTGGATAGCAATCTCCATACCCTTTTCCGGAGAACGTGCCTCGATCATCAGATGATTCGTCATGCGTGGAAGCTCCGGTTCCTCATCCAGCTCCTCAATCTCCGGCTCTCCTGTTTCTGTCTCAGCCGCATCTGACTGCATGGTTTCACTTTCCTGTGCTGCCTCTGCTGCCGGCATTCGGCGAATAGAATCCAGGACACGGGTCTTGCCCAGGTCACTTTCTTCCTCCACTTCATCCGCACCGATCCGGGATACTTCCTTCGCAAGCTGTGCCTCAGCCTCAGCCTGTTTCATCTGAGCCGTGATTGCTTCCTTTCCATAAGAAACATCCGGCGTGATACTGATATCCGGAGTTTTCTCGTTTTCATCTACCATTTCTGCCGGTTCTTCTGCCACCACTTCTGATTCTTCCGGTTCATGTTCTGTTACAGTGCTCTGTCCGGAAACCTGCTCCTGGTCAGACGGTTCTTCGTCGTCATCCATGGTATCCTCTTCCTCGAAGGCCTGCTCCACTGCACGCAGTTTCTCCTCGTACTTATCCCGATTCTCCACCAGGTCCATCTGATACTTGTTTAACGGCGCATACTGAATTTTCAATTCCATGGCCTTATCTACATATTTTCCAAGGCCGAACATCAGCATGATCTTATCACAGGCCGCCACGCAGCGCTGTGCATCACCGGCACGATGATACAAATCCGCCAGTTCATACAGCCATTTTTCATCCAGTTCTTCTTCTGTGTAACCTTCCAGGGAATGGATCTGCTGCTCAATCGGCGCGTCCATAGCCTTTAAGATCATGTAACGGAGCAAATGCTGGCGCGGATCATCTCCCGCCAGGTCACAGAACTCCCGGTAGTAGGCATTGGCCTCTTCCACATTGCCTTCTTTTAACGCAAGATCGGTCAGCTTGTAAAGAAGGCGCTTTCCGATCGGTGCACGCTCAAAAGCCATGAGCAGAATGTCTTTGGCATCCTGATACTCATGGTTCTTCTCATATACATTTGCAACCATAGACAGCAGATTGGCATTGCGGACCTTTTTCCAGTCAATGGTGTCCGCAATCTTCATAGCTGTCTCAAAATCGCCCTGATTGCTTAATTTTCTAATTTGTTCTACTTTTATGTTAAACTCGTATTTATCCATCTTCTGCACTCCTTTCCTGCCTCCAGGCTGCAGTTCATGCACCGCACAAACGCTTACAGCTCCACGCGCCCTTCCAGGGCCCGCAGCAGGGTTACTTCATCAATATACTCCAGGTCACCGCCTACCGGTACGCCACTTGCAATCCGGCTCACGCGGATTCCCGTGGGCTTGATCAGCTTGCTGATGTACATGGCCGTGGTCTCACCCTCAAGACTTGAGTTTGTGGCAATGATCACTTCTTTTATGTCCCCCTGAAGACGCTGCATCAGCTCCTTCAGCCTGATGTCATTGGGTCCTATACCCAGCATCGGAGAAATTGCTCCGTGCAGTACATGGTACACACCTTCATACTTCCCTGTCTTTTCGTAAGCAGCCAGATCTCTGGTGTTCTCCACCACCATAATGGTCTTGTGATCGCGCTTGTCGCTGCTGCAGATCGGGCAAAGCTCCTGATCCGTCAGCGTATAGCACTCTTTGCAGTAGCGGATGTTGGCTTTGGCCTGCGTGATGGCTCCGGCCAGGCTCGCCACCTGCTCCTGCGGCATATTGATGATGTGAAATGCCAGTCTCTGGGCTGATTTGCTTCCAACGCCCGGAAGCTTTGATAATTCTTCGATCAGCGTTGTGATCTGTTTGCTATAATAATCCATTTTAGAATGGGAAGCCTCCGCCCAGACCACCTAACCCGCCAGTCAGCTTTGACATGGCTGCCTGAGACTCCTCCTCCATTTTGCGCAGAGCCTCGTTGGTAGCTGCCACGATGAGATCCTGAAGCATCTCGATGTCATCCGGATCTACAACCTCCTCAGCCAGCTTCACGGAAAGCACTTCCTTCTTGCCGGAAACGGTTACCGTTACTGCACCGCCGCCTGCAGATGCACTGTACTCTTTCTCTTCCAGTTCTTTGGTAGTTTCTTCCATCTGACGCTGCATTCTCTGCGCCTGTTTCATTAAGTTATTCATATTACCCGGCATACCGCCCGGGAATCCTCCACGTTTTGCCATGTTCAATTATTCCTCCTGTTTTCTATATCTGAACAGTTACTCCTATTCTTCAATGGTAATGTCCATATGGATCGCGTTTTTCAATTCTTCATCACTAACGTAGATGGTATTCAAACGCTCTCCTGCATTGCGCATGCGCGCCTTAAAATACATGGTCTTGCCATACTGCTCCTCCACGTACTTTTCCAGTGCCCCGAGAACCGTTGGGCGGCTTCCGATGGCATAGTTGTCGCTGTTAGAAAATACAATGCACAAGCAGCTGTCGCCGCTGGGCTCCAGCACCGTATCGCGAAAGCTTGGCCGGATAGAACCGCCCTGCTCCCGGATAATCTTTCCCCAGTCCTGACGGATCAGGTTTAAATCCTCCAGCTGTGCCCGCGGAATGGCCACCTGCTGCGGTGCCTGTGCCGGTTCTGCACCGGCTGTCGGTGCCTGTGTTCCCGCCGCAATACCCGCAGTTCCCATCTGGGCTGCCATCTGCTGCATCATCTCCGCATTGACCGGCATGCCTTCATCCATCCGGTCTTCCAGTTCATCCAGGCGCTGCAAAATAGAATCCAGATTCGGCTCCATCTGCGGCTTGGTCAGTTTGATGAGTGCCAGCTCAATGAGCACGCGTTTCTGGCTGGCATAGCGGATCTGATTGGAAAGCTCAGAAAAGATACGGATAAAACGCATCAGCGTTTCTCCGTTTATCATCTCTGCCTCTTCCCGCAGAAGCTTTAAGTTATCTTCCGACATATCCAGCATATTTTCCGCGTCATCCGCGGTCTTTAACACCAGAAGATTCCTCAGATACCAGATAAAGTCCGTGACAAACTGTCCCAGTTCCCGGCCCTGAATGACCATCTCTTCCAGTTTCTTCATGCACGCCGTGGTGTCTTTTGCGATCACGGCACGAAGCAGTTCGCTGAACACACCGGAATCGACCGCACCAAGCACCTCTAGCACATTGTCGTAGGTAAGCAGGCTTCCATAATGAAAAGCCACGCACTGGTCCAGAAGGCTTAAGGCATCTCGCATGGAGCCATCTGCCGCCTTGGCTACATAACGCAGGGCCTTTTCTTCTACCTGAATTTTTTCTGCATCTGCCAGTTCCCGCAGGCGCGCCGCAATGGTATCAATGGTGATGCGCCGGAAATCATAGCGCTGGCACCGGGACAGCACCGTAACCGGGATTTTGTGCACCTCTGTGGTTGCCAGAATAAAGATCACGTAAGACGGCGGCTCCTCCAGCGTCTTTAACAGCGCGTTAAACGCACCGGTAGAAAGCATATGCACCTCGTCGATGATATAGACGCGGTACGCGCCCTCAGTCGGCGGATACTGAACCTGTTCCCGGATCTCACGAATATTCTCGACGCCATTGTTGGATGCCGCATCAATTTCTACCACATTCATGGAACTTCCCGATGCGATAGCTTTGCAGGCTGCACATTCATTGCACGGGCTTCCATCTACCGGATGCTCGCAGTTGACTGCCTTTGCAAAAATCTTCGCAATGGTGGTCTTACCTGTTCCGCGGGTTCCGCAAAACAGGTATGCATGGCCGATACGCCCACTGGTGATCTGGTTTTTCAATGTCTGCACAATATGATCCTGGCCCTTGACATCGTTAAATTCCGCCGGACGCCATTTGCGGTACAGTGCAGTGTATGACATATTCCTTAACTCCTTGCTTCCGGCAGCCTGTATACAGAATTGCCGTTATTCGTCGCCAAAGCTGATGCCGATCATCTTGGCTTCCTGAATCATGGAGCAGTTCGGGTCTACCGTCTTTAACTTGCCGGCAACCTCCTCTAACGGAACCTCTGTGATCTCGTTGTTTTTGACTGCTACCATGTAACCGTATTTCTTTTCCTGAATCAGCTTGGCTGCTGCCGCGCCCAGACGGGTGGAAAGCACCCGGTCATACGGACATGGTTCACCGCCGCGCTGGGTGTGTCCCGGAACGGTAACGCGGACTTCCTGTCCGGTTTTTTCCGTAATCTGGGCGCCAAGTGCATAAGCCACAGACGGATATACCACCTGATTCTTTTTCTTCTCTTTTAACTCTTTTTTGCTTAATGCCGCATCCTCTTTGGAGATTGCGCCTTCCGCAACCGCCAGTATTGAGAAGCGCTTGCCCTGTCTGCTGCGTTCTTTTATCGCCTCAACAATGACATTGATATCGTATGGAATCTCCGGAAGCAAAATGATATCTGCTCCACCTGCAATTCCGGCATACAGCGTCAGCCAGCCAACCTTATGGCCCATAACTTCCACAATAAAAACACGGCCATGGGATGCCGCGGTTGTATGGATGCAGTCGATGGCGTTGGCTGCTACGTTGATGGCGCTCTGGAAGCCAAAGGTCACATCGGTTCCCCAGAGGTCATTATCGATCGTCTTCGGAAGGGATACCACATTCAGGCCTTCCTCCCGCAGGAGATTGGCTGTTTTCTGGCTTCCGTTTCCGCCCAGCACCACCAGACATTCCAGTTTTAATTTCCGGTATGTGTGCTTCATGGCCTCTACCTTGTCCAGACCATTCTCGTCCGGAACACGCATCAGCTTGAACGGCTGTCTTGAGGTTCCAAGGATGGTTCCGCCCTTTGTCAGGATTCCGGAAAAATCCGAAGGTTTCATGATCTGGTAATCTGCGTACATCAGGCCTTTATATCCATCTTCAAAACCAATGATCTCTACATCTTCAAACATCTTATACAGCGCTTTGGCTACACCGCGCATGGTTGCGTTTAAGCTCTGGCAGTCGCCGCCGCTGGTCAGCATTCCAATTCTCATCGAAGACACACCCTTCTTTCTTTACTTTTCGTGGACATAGGGAAAATTTCCCCATTCTGCTTCATTATAATACACTGGTTTCTCGTTTGTCCATGGTTTTATTGCGAAAACAGAATTGGTTTTAACAAAAAAATAGCAGGAGTATCATGACTGAATTCAATCATACTCCTGCTAAACTATTCTTTTTTAATCCGCGCACCCCGCTTTGTATACGGCTCACAGGCGTTACCCTGACAGCCAGCTCGGTCCAGGCTCCCTTGCGGCACACAGAGGGACTCACTTAGTGCTGCTGCATTCCTGCCCTGACACGGTTCATGAGGTTCTGTTGCGCAAGACCCAAACGTCAACGCCGCTTATCAGGGGCAGCCCTGCAAGATCGCATCCGAGGCGGGATATCACCTCTGCTGGAGCGGATTGCAGATACAGGGCACCGCTATCTCCCCGGCTGCGCGGAAGCTTTATGACTTGTTCTTGTGCGCAATTGCGATTTATCGCAAATGCCTGTTTAGTATACCCCAGAAGTAAGCAGTTTGTCAAGTTTCCCCTTTCGCATCCAGAATGTTCCTGACAATTAAATCCGCTGCTTCCTCCCATCCTTCCATGAAATGAGGAATAAATCCATGTTTTGCATGTGGCGCTCTATATACCGTTACTTCTACTCCCAATGCCGCCAGTCTTCCGGCATAGTTTTCGTCTTCATAACGGAAATTACAGTCTCCCGCAGAAATAATCAGTGCACGCGGTGTTTCAGCCAGTTCTTCATTCCCTGCATAAATCGGCGAAATGTAAGGATTTTTTGCCAGATCCGGATCATTTCCGAAATAAAGAAGATTGTATGCCTCCATCCTTTCTGGTGACAAATCAAATACATACCCTTCCGGCTTCATCAAAGCTGGTGTACAATTATCCAAAGGCGGATATGCCAGTAACTGCAGCTGTAACTTAAAATCTCCAGTCTGCGCTGTCTTCAGGCAAACTGCTGCCGTCAAATTCGCCCCTGCACTATACCCTCCAATGCTTACATAATTTCTGTCCGCATTCCAGTTATCACAATGTTCCATCACCCATTTTACAGATTCATAACACTGTTCAAAAGCAACAGGAAATGCTGCTCTTTCATCCGTTGTGGAATAATCAATACTGACCACAATTCCCTTCATTTGATCTGCCAGCCACGCTGACCACATATCATCATTTTCTTTATAACCAGAAAAAAATCCTCCACCATGAATATTGATGTGAACCGGGCATCCTGCTTCCCGTTTTCTCGCTCTCAGGATATGCAATCTCCAGCTATATCCACAAATTGCCGGCATTTCTACTATTTCCTTATCTGCCCGCAACAGAAAATCTCTGCATTTTTCCGGAATCCGGCTCCGCAAATTAACCGGCACAGTTGTTTCAATTGTTTTAAGAGCCCAGTTTCTGCTCTTTTCGCTTACGTTTACCATTCTACACACCCCCTCACAACGTCACGCGGTTAATTGCACGAATCACACACTCCTGTGCCTCCCACCATTCATCAACCATCCTGCCAGCAAAGCCATGTCGCGAATTCAAAAAGCGTTTCATCGTAACCGGAACTCCAACTGCCGCCAGTCTCATCCCATAAGCCTCATCTTCAAAACGCAAATTACACTTTCCCGCTGTAACAATTAATGTCTGAGGAAGTCCTTCTATCATTTTGTCTGTTGCAAGGGCCGGAGAAACAAATGGTAATACGTTTAAATTTGCATCACCACCCGTATAATATGCATCAAATGCCCGCATACGCTCGATTGCTCCATCTGTCTGTAATCTGGCTTCTGGCTTATTGCCCGGATCTGTAGCAAAATCCATAACCGCATACTGTAATACCTGAAGACAAAGCTGAAAATCTTTACTCTCATTTGCCCTCAGCGCTACAGCCGCCGTTAAATTACCGCCTGCGCTCTGTCCCCCCATCGAAACACGATTTCTATCTGCCTTCCAGGCTTCACATTGTGAAAATGCCCACTCGACCGCCGCATAACTTTGCTCAAACGCTACCGGGAACGGATAATCCGGGCCTACCGCATAATCAACATCGACAACAATTCCTTTTATTCCCACCGCAATATGCGCACAATAAAAATCGTCATCTTCTCCCTGCGGGAAAACAAAACCCCCTCCATGACAATTCACATGAACCGGGCATCCTTCTTTTCGGTCTATTGCCTTTGTCACTATAACCCGAACATCCGGCACACCTTTTTTATTCACTGGAAGCTTATATTCCTGTCGCACAGTATTCTCTGTGCATATTTTTAATTTTTCCGGGATTTCCCGGCTGTTTAACATGATTTCTCTAGTCCCGCCCGTTTCACGTATTACACGTCCCCAGTATTCCCGTTCCTGTTGTGATAATGCCATATCTGTCCTCCAAATTATTTATCTGGTTTTATAACCTCTATTTAACTGCCATATGTTTTTTCCCCAGCCAGATATGAATCAGCGGGCTTAAAAGACTAAAAACTGCAATTAAAAGAAAAATACAGGAAATTGGTCTTGTCACAAATGGCGCCAGACTTCCTTTGGCATAGGAGCATCCCATCCGGAAATAACTTTCAATCTTACCGCCTAAAATAAACGCCAGCATTAATGGTGTCATTGGTAATTCAAACATATCCATCAAAACACCCAAAACTCCAAATGCAACGACCAGACCAACACTAAACATTGATGTTGTAGATGAAAACGCTCCCATCAGACATAAAATCAAAATCGCACTATACAGATAGTGGTACGGTGCCTTCAGCAAATATGGGAACCATCTCTTTGTAAATATTTCTGTAAAAAAGATCAAAATAGCAGAAAATAATACGCACAAGAAAATAAGGTTTGCCAATACAGGATTTTGCTGAATAAACATAGGACCTGGCTGAAGTCCATGAATCGTCATACCAGACAGTAAAAGCACACAAGTGCTGTCTCCCGGAATTCCCAATGAAATCATAGGAATCAACGCACCGCCTACCCCTGCATTGTTGGACACTTCCGTCGCCCACACTCCAGGTTCATATCCCATTCCAAACTTTTCCGGATGTTTGCTCATTCTTTTCGCCTGTCCGTATGCAATCAGATTAGAAATTCCGGCCCCCATTCCTGGTAAAAATCCAATCCCAAGACCAATCAGCAGGGAAACAATGATTGTTTTTAAATTATCCACAAAATCCTTTATTCCAAGACCAAATCCACCAAGAGATTTTGTATCTACTTCTGGCATCTTTTTATTTCCTTTTGCATAACTGGTAGCCACCTGCTGTAACGCAAAAGTTCCCATTAACAGGCAAATAATATTAACACCACCGTAAAGATGCGTATTATGAAATGTAAAACGCAGCTGATTAGTTACCAGATCTGCCCCCACTGTTGACATCCATAAACCAATAAAAGCAGAAAGAAGACCTTTAAACACAGATCCATTGGAAAGGCCAACCACCATGGTAATTGCCATAAAGCAAAGCGCAAAGTATTCCCATGGACCAAGCTTTAACGCAATGTCTGCGATAAAACTTGTAGATACCATTGCCACCAGAATAGAAACAACTGTTCCGATAAAAGAAGCAGTAATACCAATCGATAATGCCTTGGCTGCCTTTCCCTTCTGCGTCATCGGATAACCATCATAGCAAGTCGCAATCGATGAAGCTGATCCCGGTATGCCGATTAATACAGCTGCAATAAAAGAACCTGATACACCACCAACATACATTCCAACTAACATAGCAAAAGAAAGTTCCGTACTAAATGCAAACGTCAACGGCAGAATCAATGTCATTCCTAATCCACCATTTAACCCAGGAATAGCACCTAAAACACAGCCAATCAGATTACATATGTACATCATAATAAGATTTTGAGGCTGTAATAAAGTCAAAAGCGCAGTTAACATCTTCTCTCACCTCCATTTATAACATATTAATTCCCAGCATATTCCATATTTCTCCCACGGGTAAGGGAATATGAAAACCTCTTGTAAAACCAAAATAGCACAAAGAACCTAATCCAACAGAAAAACAGACAGCAAATACTCTGTTGATTTTCTTTTCTCCCTTTAATGTCCAGATAAATATTAACATTCCTAATACCGAGGAAATCCAGAAACCAATATAATGCATGGCAATACAAAAGCCCAAAACCTCGCCCATAATAATTGCCATTCTCTTCCAGCCTGCCTGATTCAGATATTCCTTATTGGCTTCTTTTGGTGCGTCAAATATCATAGAAAGCACTGCAAATATCGCAATTCCTGCTGCTGAAAAATAAGGGAACATTTTGGGGCCTGGCTCATTCGATACAAGTCGTTCCGGAATCATTGATGTTTGCCATGCAATCCATCCTGCCAATATAAGGCAAAGCACACCCGCGATATATGTTTTCTTTATCTTCTTCATTTCACAACCACCTCTCTCTCTTTTTTAAAGACCCAACAGATTAAAAATCCATTGGGTCTTCCACACTTCTTCAGGTAACACTTTTATCGAATCTTGATTCCCATCTGCTCAATAATTTCTGACCAGGTATTCCACTCATCATCAAAAGTCTTCTGCGTTGCTGCAAGGTCACGCTTATCAATATACGTTACCATCTGCTTCATACTGTCAATGAATCCCTGCTGATCCACACATTTCATGATCTGTTCATTAATCACCACTGCAATGTCATCCGGCAGTTCTGCAGGCGCCCACACATAATAACTGGAATCATAGCTATAATTGACCCCCTGTTCTTTCGTTGTTTTAAAAGTTTCCGGAAGTTTTTCCCCTACCAGCTCACTCATATTTTCCAGAGTTGCCGATGTCGGAGCCATGGTTCCTAAAATTTTCAGTTTTCCATCTGCCTCATAAGAAAGTGCGTTATTTATGGAACAATTTGCAATATCAATAGAACCAGATGCTGTCTGAGTTAACTTGTCTGCCTCAGAACCGCATTGTACCCAGTTCACCAGTTCGCCATATCCATCTCCAATATTGCTGACAACACCATACAACATGCACTGTGACGCACCTCCTAATGTACATCCAATTACAACCTCTGACGGATTTGCCTGAATATAATCTCCCAGTTCCTGAAGATTTGAATATGGTGCATCCGGACGAGCAATAATTGCCTGCGGTCCTCCTACATTCACCACTCCAACTGTCTTATAATCATCTTTTGGACTTACTTCAGAACTTCCTGTCATATACTCAATCATAGCGCCGCCATGATGAACCAGTAATGTTTTTCCATCCGGCTTCGCCGTCTTAGTGTGTTCGCGGCCAACCTCTGTCGTGTCATAGTTGGTTACAACAAAATTTACATCCGGACAAACCTCGCCTAAAGCCTGGGTTAAATAGCGTGCATACAAATCGGTTCCACCACCAGCCTTCGCCGGAACATCAAAGTACACTGTACTTCCTTTCGGCCATACGCTTTCAATCGTAACATCTTTTCCGTCAGCTGCTTCTGATTTCTCTACGGTAGTCTGTTTTTCTGTTTCAGTTCCGCTCTGTGAGGTATTCCCTGCTCCGCTGCATGCAGTTAATCCCATCCCTAATGCTGCCGCTAACATCCAACATATCATTTTCTGTTTCTTCATAAGTGAACCTTCCCCTCTCTTTTTTGCAAATTTACTTGTTAATGGTATGTTAACACGATATAATATAAAAAATAACTATTTAAAACTTATATTTTGTATAGGCGCTACTTATATTTTGAAAAAAAGGGGGGTTGTTTATGAATCTTACACAATTAAATTATTTACTTGTGATTGAAAAAAAGAAAAATCTGACCGCTGCAGCGGATGAATTATATATTTCCCAACCAAGTCTCAGCCAATTTCTGTCAAAAACAGAAACGGAACTTGGCTTTTCTATTTTCAAACGGGTAAAAAATCAAATGTTTCCTACATTTGCAGGCCAAAAATATCTGGAATGTGCCCGCCATATTTTGAGCACCTACAAAGAGACAATGACTGAGCTGACCGACTATTCCGAAAACAATTATGGTGAATTGGTAATTGGTCTTACCATTGAACGAAGCAGTCTGTCCCTTCATAAAATATACGCCCAATTTCACCAGAATTTTCCAAACATTCACTTGCAATGTTATGAAAACAACCCTCATGAGCTTTTTAAAATGACATTATCCGGAGAAATTGACCTTTTTTTCAGTTCATCTGCTCAAAAAAGTCCTGACTATTTTTATCAGCCTCTTATATCAACCCGCTTGCTGTTATGCATTAACAAACACCATCCGGTACTTTCCAACACAGATTTTTTAGATGAAAATAACCATGCCAATTTAAATTTATTATCAAACTTTCCATGTATTATGTTTCGAAAAGGTACTCAGATACGTAAAACAACCGATGATTTATTACAAAAAGCTGCCATAAAGTCTCCCATATTGTTAGAAACCTACAGTACACAAACTATATGCAATTTCATTAACGAAATGAACTTATACACCTTTATTTTTGATATGCATATACGCCCCATGGAAAATTTGCTCTATTTTAATATTTCACTCGAATTTTACTCTACTCTCTGTGCCATTACCAGAAAAGGGCAATATATTAATAATGCAATGCAATATTTTATCGATATTTCGAAACAAATCTTTATAAAAGAACTAGAAGAAAACCGCTGCCATATTTACAATAATCAGTCAGACTAAAAATGGGTAGAATCTGCAGGGATACCACCTGTAGATTCTACCCATCCTGTTCTGTTACTGCTCTTTATTTTTTTCCAATGCTCTTTTTTTTCTTAAATCTCTGAAAAACTGAGACAGCATGCCGGAGCATTCTTCCTGGCACACGTTGATGTCAGTCTGTACCTGGTGGTTGAAACCTTCTTCATGAAGCATATCCAGAACAGAACCGGCGCAGCCCGCCTTCGGATTCATGCAGCCGATGACTACTCTTGGAATCCGGGCCTGGACAATGGCTCCGGCGCACATGGGACACGGCTCCAGCGTCACATACATGGTACAGTCCTCCAGCCGCCAGTCTCCCATCTTTTTGCAGGCCTTCCGCATGGCAATGATCTCCGCATGGGCCAGCACCGTTTTATCTGCCATGCGGCGGTTGTAGCCGCGGCCGATGATCTTGTCCTGATAGACAATGACGCAGCCGATGGGAACATCCCCCAGGGCTGCTGCTTTTTTTGCCTGGCGGATGGCTTCCTTCATATAGCGGATGTCCTCCGGCGATACGGATGGTGCCTGTTCCATTTCCGACGCTTCTATCATCTGATTCTCTTTTGTTACCTTTTCGTCTGTCACAATCTATTCCTTTCCGGGTTCCACATTCATGCACCCAGATATTTTCTGCTACCAGTATAGCGGAAATTCTTCTATTGCGAAAGAGGCAATCTTTACAGCCGTATATCCGTATACCAGTATCCAAACCTCCCATCTCCCTGAGGCTGTTTTCTGGCCAGAACAAAATGTGGGAAGCCGAACATGGATGCCATATATTTTTCGTTGCTGAAGTAATGGCCCGGCACGCCGAGCAGATAGCGGGGCGGCCGCTGTGGGTCCAGAAGCTTTGCCAGGATCAGATGGCGGTAATTGTAGTAGCCATGAAGTAGAAAGCTGTTGTTGCCGTAGGTCCAGATTTCCCGGGGAAGAAGGCCAATGTCCTGTGGTTTGATAGACAGAATCTCACAGCCGTTGTCATAATCGAAAGCCAGGACTTTGGTGTACTGGTCACTCATTTTCTTCCAGATGTTGATATCCGCCTGCTCCTCGTTTTCCTCCCGGTCCAGTTCGGCGAGACGTGCTGCGTCTTCCGGGCCCTGGGGCTGAGGTTGCTGTGATTCCGCCAACGGCTCCCGTTGTCCCGGTGCTGACCCTTGCTGCACGGTTGTGCCGCCTGTTGCCTGCTGCTTCACAGGTTCTGTTTTGCCCTTGTCCACATCTTCATTCTCTTCTCCCCAGGGTGCTGTAGTCTCAAGCTTCTGCGCCTCTGCTTCCAACTCCCGTTCAATTTCCGCAGAAATCGGAAGTTCCTGTGCAGTTTCCTGCGCGGTCGGCTCTGAGCCCACTTCTGCGACTTGTTCCAGCCCCAATTCTGGAACTTGCGCCGGAACCGGCTCTGGCTCCAGTTCGGTCCCTTCCGCTTTCTCAGGCATTCCCTCAAGTTCCGCAGCCTGAACCTCCCCTTCGTTCTGCTCCAGTTTTCCCCGCTTCTGCGCCTCCCGCTCTCTCGGCTCCTTTTCCTTCCGCTCCTGCTCTTCCTTCTGCTTTCTCAGATTCTCCGCAGTCACCTCCGCCAGCTGAATCTCCGCGGTCTGTGCCACCGCATCTTCCCAGATGGTGGTGTAGCTTTGCCAGGCATTTTCTACCTCATGGATGGTAAGCCCGTAGCAGTCTTCCATGCGAAGCCCGGAACCATCTACATTCTCTGACTGCACCTGGGTACGGTATTCCCCGGCACCGCTGCGGATAAAGATCCTGCCTAGCAGAAGTTCCCCGCCGGTATGAAGCAGATACACGCCCACGTCGCTGCTGCCCACATACACTTTCTTGACATTCACCTGAATGCGACACTGGGGGCCGCGCATATCAATCTTGGCAAAGCCGATGTTTTTTCCTTTTTCCCCGCCTTCGTAGGCATATATGTACGAAATCAGTCTCCTATAATCAGACATAGCTCTCATCCCCTCCGCGATTGTAGTACCCCGGATATTCCAAGTGTACATTACTATATATGCAGAAGTGATAAGAGCTATGTTTTTTCTTTACATATAACCAAACATCGTTGGGATCACTGTTGATACCGCCGGAACAAACGTAACAAGCATTAATATAATAAATATTGCCACATAAAATTTTAATAGAATTGGCATGACATCTTCTAATTTCCGATTAGCAACCTTAAGACTCACAAAAAGAATACTTCCCACCGGAGGCGTAATGCAGCCAATACATAAATTAAATACAAGCATAATTCCAAACTGAAGTGCTGTCATTCCCAACTGTTCACATACCGGAAGCAATATTGGTGTAAAAATTAAGATTGCAGGTGTTAAATCCATAAAAGTTCCAACAAATAAAAGCAATACATTAATCACCAGAAAAATGACAATTCTGCTATCAGAAATAGACAGGACACCTCTCGCAATCGCATCTGGAATTCCAGTAAAAGACATCACCCACGCCATAATATTGGACGCTCCAACAAGGAACATGATGATACCCGTCATTTTTGCACTGTTAACAAGTATTTCGAACGTATCTTTAATTGTAAGATTCTTATAATAGCATGAAAGCAAAAAGCTATAAAGCACCGCAATTCCAGATGCTTCTGTTGCCGTAAATACACCTGAGCAAATACCACCTATAATAATAACAACCAGAATCAAACTCGGAATCGCGTCAATTGTGTATTTAAAAAACTGTTTACATGTAATTCTTTCATCGCTTACATAATGAAATTTTTTTGCATAAAAAAATGCAACTATCATACAGCTCACACCCCAGAGAATACCAGGAACATATCCGCCAAGAAACAACGCTGCTACAGAGGTACCCCCACTCGCAAGAGAGTATGTAATCATTGCTGTACTTGGAGGAATCAGCATACCAGTAGGCGCCGTTGCCGCATTTACCGCGCAGGAAAAATCCTCATCATATCCTTTTTCTTTTTCAATTGGAGCAACAATGGATCCCATCGCTGATGCCGCCGCTGTTCCAGAACCTGAAATTGCGCCAAAAAGCATATTTGCAACAATATTGGTATGAGCCAGAGAACCCGGAATACGTCCCGTAAGGGCAGTTGCAAAATTAATCAGTCTGCTTGCAATACCACCTTTATTCATAAAATTTCCGGCTAATATAAATAACGGAATTGCCAATAATGTAAAAATGTTAATACCCTGAAACATCTTCAGCGCTGATGCCGGTGCTGCTCCTGCTACACCTAACGACTGAACAATAATAATCAGAGATGAAATAATCAAAGACATGCCTATCGGAGCACCGATAAAAAGCATAACTACAAGAATTAAAAAAATAAGTATTGTCGCAGTAGCTGCTGAACTCATGCTTTGTCCTCCAATCTCCACCCGGTCAATAATTCCATAATGTTAATCACACTATATATTGCAACTAAAATTCCACTAATTGGCATGATACTATATATAACATTCATTGTAATTCCAAGCGTTGGTGAAACCTGCAGTGCCCCAACCTCCATAAACTTTATACCGCCAAAGAGAAATACAATAATTGCAATAAACAGATTCAACAGTTCCGTAAAAATCTGCAAAACACAATTTGCCGTTCCTGGTAATTTATTTACAAAAAATGTCAAATTCATATGATCACGTTCTCCAAAGACAAGTGCCGCTGCAAGAAGTGATAACCACACAAAAGAATAACTAAGAATATCTTCGGACATTGTACTCGGATTTTTCATAACATATCTCATAAATACCTGATAGCATGTTAATACTGCCATAAATCCAAGCAAGCAGCCACAAATAACTCTAAGTATTCTATTCAGACAACTTTGAAGCTTTTTTATCATCTTCATAATCTATCCCCCTGTATTTTTTGTACAGTATCATAAAGTGGCTGAATCTCTGGATATTTTTCCAAAAGTTCTTCTTTCACTGGTTTCTCCAATTCACTGAATAAGGTTTTGTCTACTTTAATAAACGTAACCCCCATATTTTCCTGTGCAATTTTTTTATACTCCTCAATTTGCTTGTCCCATTCTTCACATTCTATTGTATTAGCAATTTGAAATGCCTCATGAAATACAGCCTGCTCTTCCTCCGAAAGTGAATTTAAAAAATCCGAATTGGCCATCAACATATCTGTAAAAATCTGATGCTCTGTATATGAATAGTATGGAGCCACTTCACCGTGTTTCATACTAACCAGTGCCATTTCCGGATTCGATGCACAGTCAATGACATGATTCTGTAATGCTGTATATACTTCACTATACGCAAGCGTAGTTGCTGCTGCCCCCAGTGCCGTAACAGTCATAACATTTGCCTCACTGGGCTGCACCCGGAATTTTTTCCCTTTCAAATCATCCGGTGTATAGATTGGCGTTACAGAATAAATATTGTTTACTCCATTTGCAAACCAGGTTACACCCTCAATCCCTTTATTCCTCGTACATTTATAAATCTCATTCGCGAAGCTTTCTGTGTTCATGCATTTGCGAAAACTAGCTTCATCATTAAAAAGATATGGCATACCAAAAATCTTGTACATATTGTCAAACGATTCCAAATTGCTGCCACTCGTCGCAACTAAATTTAATGTTCCCATTTGTAACAATTCAAGGGCCTGCGTATTATCCCCCATAATGGAATTGTAATATATTTTCACTTCGTATTTGTCGCCTAAATTTTGTTCAATGTAATCTTTCATTGCCCTTAAGCCAATACTGATCGGATGACTATCCGGCTGGACTGTTGCCACACTGACAATCTGTTTTCCCGAACCAGAACCGCCGCTGGTGCTATTACTGCAACCCGTTCCTCCAATAGCCAACAGGAAAATACCCATCAATAAAACTACATGTTTTCTCACGCGTATCATCACTCTTCTCCCTGTATTTTTTTAATGCCTCTGATGATAGTAAAATGTCTATCATCAGAGGCAAGTTTCTATTTAGCTCCTAGACTAAAAGTACGCCATCCTTCATAATTACAAGACCATCAATATCAGCTGTAATTTTTTTCATAACCAGATCCATGTGCAGCGGAGAATCTGTATGACCACCAAACATCAGATTTTTGCCAATGCCAATGTGTAAGTTTCCATAAGATCCTTCATCCGGTGCCATATGACCACATAATTCATTTTTATCATTTAAACCTAATCCCAGTTCACCTACATTATAAACCGTCGGATCATTATAATCAGCCAGTATCTTTCTTAAAATGTCTGCTTCCTGACCACCTCTGATGTTTACAATAAATCCATCCTTTACATCCAGATAAATAGGCTCTTTGATTAAGTTCAGCAGCGGATGCGGAATACTTCCATCAATAACAACAAGGCCATTTGCCGTCCCCTCTACCGGTCCAAGCGCAACTTCTGCATTTGGAGGGAATGAAGCGCTTCCCGGCTTAATGGAAGTTCCATAATCAATAGTAACCGGTCTGCCTTCTACGCTGCATACAAGATCAGTTCCACCCTCCGATGTAAGATGGAAGGTTTTTCCATGGAATTTCTCAGCAACACGATTAATTACCTTTGCTACTTCGTCAAAATCTGCAGTAAGTCCACCATGTTCAAACATATCTAATGTATAATCCTGCACACCTACCCATCTGAGCCGTCCTGCTTTGCAGGCATTGATACGAGCCTGACTGTGCATGAGTGACATCGAGGTGCATCCGAAAGCAACGTCCGTATTCATCATTGCTGCAGCAATATGTTCTGTCGGTTCTGCACCATGAGCCTTTGTCGGCGGCATAACAACCATTGTTGTTTCAAAATACTGTTTAGCCCACTTATAAACTAATTCACCAATTTCTCTCTTGCCGTCATCTGTAATAACAAGAACTTTTTCTCCCTCTTTCAAATGAGTAACTGTTGTCAATAACTGTTTTACACCCAGAGGCATTTCCTTTGACATTTCCATACTTATATTCTCCTTTTACAATATTATTTTTCGTTGCAAACTTCAACTACAATCTCAACTTCAACGGATGTTCCTCCGGGAAGGGAGGACATTCCAAGGGCTACACGACTGTGCTTTCCTGCTTCTCCAAAAATTTTATTAGCAAGTTCTGTAACCGCATCCATAACCTTGGGATGATCTGTAAATTCTGGTGTACTTGCGACATAACCTTTGATATTTACAATCTTCGTAATTTTGTCCAGGTCACCGACCTGCTCTTTCACTGCCCTGAGGCAATTGACAAATGCCGCCTTCGCCGTTTCCTGCGCCTGTTCAACAGACACATTGGCTCCAACAATTCCCTTGTTAATGAGTTCCCCATTTAACCGACCTGCATGTCCCGATACAAAAATCAGGTTTCCACTCCTCACTGCCGACTCAAATGGTCTCTTGTTTGCTCTTCCGCTGTTTTCAAGCGAATAGCCTTCTAAAAGTAACTTGTTTTCGTAGTTCATTTCGCCCTCCTTTGTTTTAACTGTCTCAATCATACCATCGCAAATCCATAAATACTAATGTGATTTTTTCTCTGTATTTATAGACGGCATCTATAGATTGTTATATGATATAATGGATGTGATTTTTACTAAAAGGAGACTGCACTATGAACATGAATAATCTATATTATTTTAATGTTTTAGCCAGATTTCAGCACTACACCAAAGCGGCTGAATATCTTTATATTACTCAGCCAAGCCTCAGTCATGCTATTTCCAGTCTCGAAAAGGAATATGGGGTTAAACTGTTTGAGAAAGATGGAAGAAATGTAAAACTCAGCAAATATGGAAAACTTCTTTACCGATATACTTCTGACGGATTTTCTTCTCTTGAGATAGGGAATCGGACACTCAGCGAATTTAACAACAAAGAACATGGTTTTGTAGATTTTGGATTTCTGTTTATTTTGGGATATCAATTAGTACCAAATCTTATTAAATCATTTCATACCATACGGGAGCACGAACAAATCGCCGTTAATTTGTATCAAAGCACCTCGGCTGACAGTATTCAAAATATCATAAATGGAAAATTAGACCTTGCCTTGTGTACGTATATTGAGGATAATCCAGAAATTGAGTTTACTCCTCTTTTTAAGCAAAACCTTGTTTGTATCGTTCCACAGCATCATCCGCTTGCGAGG
Source organism: Ventrimonas faecis (assembly GCF_040096075.1). Taxonomy (NCBI): domain Bacteria; kingdom Bacillati; phylum Bacillota; class Clostridia; order Lachnospirales; family Lachnospiraceae; genus Ventrimonas; species Ventrimonas faecis. The sequence continues at coordinate 54,406 of NZ_JBBMFJ010000016.1, read as the reverse complement.
TTTGATTGTGTATCTATTCATCAAATTGCAAGCTACCCCATCATACAATACACAAACCAAATTGGTGAAATACAAACCATCATCACGAACTTATTTCTTAAATACAATCTAACCCCCAATGTATATCTTCGCTTACAGGAAGAAATGACCATAGCTGGTTTTATTTCTGCAGGAGTTGCTGAATGCAGTGCCATCGTACCTGATTTGGATGTTTTAAATATTTATAATCTGAAAAAAATAAAAATTGATGATGAAAAAGCCTACAGAAAAATTTATCTGGCTAGAGCAAAAAATCGGCCAATGGCCGCATGCGTCAAGGTTTTATATGATTTTATAATAAAAGAATTAAAGACATTATAAAAATAACTGGGCAGAATCCTGATGAATTCTGCCCAGTTCCATTCAAAAAACTCTGTACTATTTACAGTTTTCCGTAAAATAATTTGCCAGCTGCGCAAACTGCTGTAAGTCCAGTGCCTCGCCGCGGATGGTGGCTGGTACGCCCAGGCTTTCAATGGCTGCCATGATCTGCTCCTTGGTAAAGGAAACATCCGGCGCATTGTTCAGGCCATTCTGCAGAGTCTTTCTGCGCTGGTTGAAGGAAGCGCGGATGAGGCGGAACATCAGCTTCGGATCTGCCACCTGAACCGGCATCTCTTTGTGACGGGTCAGACGAATGACCGCGGAGCCTACATTCGGACGCGGAATGAAGCAGTTCGGCGGAACGTTTGCCACAATATACGGCTCAGCATAATACTGGACTGCCAGGGACAGCGCGCCGTAATCTTTGGAGCCCGGTCCCACCTGCATGCGGTCTGCCACCTCTTTCTGCACCATAACCGTAATGTTGTCGATCGGCACATTGCTTTCAAACAGTCCCATGATGATCGGTGTGGTAATGTAATACGGCAGGTTTGCTACGACCTTGATGGGGCGTCCGCCATTGTGTTCCTCTGTCAGTTTTTTTATGTCAACCTTTAAAATATCCTCGTTGATCACAGTAACATTGTCATATTCTGCCAGAGTCTCCTTCAGAATCGGGATCAGGTTGTTGTCAATCTCTACCGCAACCACCTCTCTGGCTGCCTCAGCCAGATACTGGGTCATGGTTCCGATACCCGGGCCGATTTCCAGCACCATATCCTCTTTTGTCACGCCTGCTGCCCCAATGATCTTATCCAGTACGTGGGGATCGATCAGAAAGTTCTGTCCGAACTTCTTCTGGAAAGCAAACTGGTATTTCTGGATCACCTCGATGGTATTCTTCGGGTTGCCAAGTTTTTCTCTCATTCTATAATTCTCCTGTTTCGGCTGTTTACTTGTATTGCATCTTATCTTATCACACAATTTTTTCGATTACAATGAAAGCCGATACATCTGTTTTGCATTCCGGTTCGTTATCTCAATGATCTGTTCTGCCGGCACATCTTTGATTCTGCTGATTTCTTCCACCACATAGGGCAGATTCAATGAAGAATTGCGCTTTCCGCGGTTTGGCACCGGAGAAAGGTACGGACAGTCTGTCTCTAACACGATCCGGTCAAGGGGCATGTAAGCAACCACCTCTTTTAACTTTTTCGCGTTATTAAAGGTCAGCACCCCGCCGATTCCCAGATAAAATCCCATATTCAGGTACTCTTTTGCCATCTCCAGGCTGTAAGAGAAACAGTGGATCACACCGCCGATCTCTCCCGTCTTTTCTGCTTTCATAATATCCAGGGTATCTTTTGCCGCGTCACGGCTGTGAATGATGACCGGAAGCTTCTTCTCCCTGGCCAGTCCCAGCTGACGCACAAACCACGTTTTCTGAAGCTCCGGTTCCGGCTCATCCCAGTGGTAATCCAGGCCGATCTCACCAATCGCTACCACCTTTTTCTCTTCCGAAACATGGCGCAGCCAGTCAAAAAGATGGTCGTTCAGTTCTGCAGTCTCGCTTGGATGCACGCCGACTGCACCGTATACAAACGGATACTTTTTCATCAGCTCCAGCGTATTTTTCGTCGTCTGGATGCTGGCGCCCACGTTTACCACGGCTTCAATGCCGTGTTCCGCAAGACTCTTTAAGACCGCGTCCCGGTCCTCGTTAAATGCCTCATCATCGTAATGGGCATGGGTATCAAAAATCATCATAACTGTATATCCTCTTTTCCATATTGTATCATCAATTATTCTTTTACCTCTTTTATACAAAATGGAAAGGAGTTTTTCAATACTTTTCTGCATATCAGAAAGCCCGCAGCCGTTGTAAAAAGCTCTGTTGCAGGAAAGGTATACCAGATTGCAGACAGGCCCCATATGTTTCCAAATATCCAGGCCAGCGGAACAAATAAAACAACCTGCCGCAGAATTGTCAGGAACATGCTTTCTTTGCCCGTTCCAAAAAAATCATTCCTCTGCGTTTCTTTCATTCGTTTCTTCCCGCCAATATACCATGCACTCTATCAGCTGCAGCCCGTCATTTCCTGTTTTAAATGTTTTTTCAGCATATTGGTTCAAGGTGGATTATTCATCACTTACGTTCCGGAAGTCTTTTCATACACAGAAGATTCATCCCCCATACATAAAGAGGAGTGTGATAAAACACACTCCTCAAAGTTTTTATAAAAAGAGTTTTCTGCTGGTTGTCAGCCTCGGTATCCAGTTAAGATACCCATAACGACGTGGAAATCATTAAGTCCCCCACGTGGCCTGGCAGCTTGATCCAAGCTGTCAGGCTCGATGTTCAGTTAAGACATTACACACGAATTACTGACAGTTCTCGTTGATGAATGCTTTAACTTCATCCTGGCTTTTACCAAGAGCGCTTTTTACCTCTACAGAACCATCAGCGATACCGGCCTTTGCAGCTTCCAGAGCAGCTTTTCCCTCGTCAGAAAGTAAACCGTTTAAAACATCGCCTTCTACGATGCCTACTGCTCCATCAGCGAGACCAAGGATCTCGTACTCGCCGTAAGGAAGCTCACCGTTATCCAGCCACTCGCCAATCACGTTATAAACTGCGTTTCCTACCTCTTTCACGACAGATGTAGCGAACTTAGACTGAATTGTCTCGTCGTCTGCATACAGTAAAGACTGGTCACTGTCAACACCGATCACATACTTGTCTGCTTCACCTGCCGCATTGTGAACACCGTTGCCGGATCCACCTGCACATGCGAAGATAACGTCTGCTTTGGCATCGTTATACTGTGTCATAGCTTGCGTCTTAGCTGTATCTGGATCATTCCATGCACCTACATAATTGTAAACGATCTTGATGTCAGGATTGTAAGCCTTTGCACCCTGAATGTAGCCCCACAAGAATTCCTGAATTACCAAGGACTCGTCCATGCCACCGATGAAGCCAATTACACCGCTCTTTGCCAGATCTGCTGCTACGATACCGCCTAGGTAAGCTGCCTGGCTGGTAGCGAAGTCAACGCCATATGCGTTACCATTTTCGCACTGATCAATTACATCCTCGCTGATGATAGTGAAAGCGATGTCTGGGAATTCATTAGCAACTTCTACTAGGTTATCCTTAAAGTCGGAAGCAGTAATAATCAGGTCTGCACCTGCGTCAGCCGCCTCATACATAGCCTGCAGATTTGCTTGCAAATCTGCAGTTGTCTCTACCACATGCACATTCGCTCTGTCTGCATAATCGGTAACTGAACGGTCTGCACCTTCAGCCATGCTGTCCCAGTAAGACAGATCACCTCTGTCACGGATAAATACGTAAACTTCTTTCAGTTCGCCATTATCTGCTACAGGAGCATCGGTTTCTTTCGCTACCTCAGTCTGCTCTGGTGCCTGTGTCTCAGAGGGTTTGTTGCCGCTGCTGCATGCAGTCAGCGCACTTGCGGCCAGTATTGCGGCCATGCCAGCCGCTGCAACTCTGTTCATCTTTTTCATGTTACTTTTCCTCCTTGTTCTGCTCAGCTTCTTTTTTGCAAATATCATAGAGCTTTAGGCGATATGAATCATCGTATTCCTCCCAAAGCGGCTGAACTTTACTTGCCTCATCCAAGAAATAAAATACATCTCTGCCTCTTGCGCGACCCTGAATGGTGTGCATATCAATCGCATAATCCGGAATCTCCGGAACGTATCCGGCATCAAATTCCTTCATGATAATGTTCTTGATATGGTCGGTAGAACGCTCTTTCTGGCACTTGCACAGATAGCGGATTGCAAACATAAAGAAAATCGGCCGATCCCCGTCTTTATAAGGGAATTCTTTGTGCAGATCATACAGGTTCTTTACAACCGCAGCCGCCTCTACATTGCCGAAACCAATATCCTCTACCGGGATAACAAGAAGACGGTTCCACATCTTCTCCTCATGGAAAGTGGAAGTCATATACAGCTCATATGCCATGCGGAGAGCCGTATCCTCCTCTCCCCGGCGGATGCACTTCTGCAGAGCTGAAATTACGAGGTCTGCTTCCAGTCCATTGATTGTTTTTGTGTTTGACCACGGATCATAATATTCCTGAGCCATTTTTTCTCCTCCTTTAATGTAGGTGATTTATCATGCTGCCTGATTCAGGCTTGCAAGCTTTTCTTTTCTGTGGGCCACCATCTTGCGGATGCCCTGGATAATCACAAGGACAACGATGATGAACAGATACGGGAACGCCTCGATCAGCTTCAGATCGATCTTGCTGTAAAGCTGAAGATACACAGTAATTGTATCGGAAAATCCGTAAAGCAGAGAGCTTAAACATCCGATCACCGGATTGCCCTGACTCATGGCATCCATAGCAAGAGACATATATCCTCTTCCAGCAACCATGCCCGTAGTAAAGGAGCGAAGCGCTCCCATGGATAGATACATGCCACCGAAGGAACAGGACACACCGCAGATCGCCAGAGCCACAAACTGATGCCAGATTACGTTGATACCGGATGCTTTGGCTGCCGCAGGATTCTCGCCAACTGCCCGGATGTTGATGCCCAGCTTGGTTTTATAGAGCATCCATGCCGTCAGAACCACAATTGCCCATCCAATATAAGTAACCATGTTCTGTCCGGAAATAATGGTTCCAAAAACCGGAATATCTTTAATAACAGGAATATCCACAACCGGGAACGTAAGACTCTTGAGCGCGCTTGAGTTGGCCTTGCTGCCCGTCAGCATTACCAGAACAAATACGGTTCCGCCGGTAGCGATCAGGTTCATGGCCACGCCGCAGGCGTTCATTGCTCCCTTCATAATCAGGGAGAAATACCCGAATATAAAGGATACCAGAATCCCCATAGCCACCGCCGCAATACAGCCGATCCAAAGATTCTGAGTGAAGGCACTGACAACGACTCCGGTCAGCGCACAGATCAGCATGGTTCCCTCGATCGCCAGATTGAAGATTCCCGCCTTGGTCATCATATTGGCCGCCAGCGTTGCCAGCATAACCGGCGTGGTGCTGGCCAGCACCGTCTTCCAGAATGTCGGTGATAAAAAGAACTCCATCATACTGCTGCACCTCCTTCCTCCTCTGCCTGTTTGAGAGACATCTTCTGATCGTGTCTCCGCTTAATGAAATACAGGAATTTCTGAGACGCCACCAGGAAAATGATGATTCCCTGCAAAAACGTCACGATTTCCGGATCCAGATCCGTAGCGCGGGACATGATCTCCGCTCCTACACGCAGGTACGCGATGAAAAATGCCGTCAGCGGTATATATGTGGGGTTGCCGTTGGACAGCATGTAGATCAGCAGACCATCCCATACATAGTTCGTCTGAGACTGCCACCGGAAACGCTTGTACACGCCCACGATCTCAATGGCACCGCCCATGCCGGCGATTGCGCCGCCGATAAACTGAGCCAGAAGAATCACAAAGTTGGTTTTAATACCAGATGCTTTTGCAAAATCGAGGTTGCTTCCCGTCACACGAACCTTATAACCGAAGGAAGTCTTGTTCATCAGGATAATGACAAAAATCGTCACTGCAATCATAACCAGAAAACCATAGTGAAGGGTGGTTCCCTGAATCATGGTTCCCATCCGCGCATGGTCCGGAAACTTGTAACTTCCCCAGCTTCCGCTTGGCTCCAGAAAAAAGGAACTAACAATGGACAGCCCCAAGTAGTAAAAGATGGAGTTAGCCATAATCGCCAGAACCACCGGATTTACTTTTGTATACTTATTGACGATAACCGGCAGCATGGAAATCAATCCGCCTACAATCGCCGCTGCGATAATCAGAACCGCCTGATGCACAATGTTGGGCAGGGGAAATGAAATAGCAATCGCCGTCGCCACCACCGCGCCCATATAGAAAGACGCGTCGGAGCTAATGTTGAAGATACCACTCTTTAAGCAGAGCGTCAAACCCAGACCTGTAAATACCAGCGGAATACCCCGCACTACCACGTTAAAGAAGCTGCGCTTGGTCTCCAGAGGCCCCAGCATCAGTTTCTGAATTGCCAGTCCCGGCGTCTCACTCACGAAGAAAATAATCACAAAAACCAGGACAATGGACAAAAGAAGCGCCGCGGCGATTCGGATGACACTGAAATAATTCATGACATCAAATTTTTTAGCATTTGTTTTTTTATTTTCCATGACTTATCCCAATCCCTCCTGTTTCTTGATTCCGAGCATATAAAGTCCCAGCTCCTGCTCGGTGACTTTCGGTTCGTTTCTCAGAGCGGCCACTACCTTACCCTTGTGCATAACCAGAATCCGGTCGCTCAGTGAGATCAGCTCATTCAGATCCGCCGAAACCAGAAGGATTGCCTTTTTATGGCTCCGCATCTCCAAAATCTTTGAATGAATAAAGGAGATCGCACCCACGTCCACGCCTCGGGTGGGCTGATTCAGCACCAGCAGATCGCTTTCCGCCTTAAATTCTCTGGCCACAATCGCTTTCTGAATATTTCCGCCGGACAGGCTGCCGATGGGCTGGTTTTCATCCCTGGTTTTGATCATAAACTCTTTGATCTGTTCCTGGCAGTGTTCCTTGATCTTTGACTTCAGGATCATTCCCGCGCCGTTGGTAAATGTATCGATATTGGAAACCGTCAGATTCTCCTGCACACTCATTTCAGCCGCGCATCCGTTCATCATACGGTCTTCCGGTACATGGGACATACCGATCCTGCGGATGTTCGTTACCGATTCCCGGGTAATATCCTTGCCGTTTAAAAATACCTTTCCGTCGATGGCGCGCATATTGCCGGTGATAATGGAAATCAGTTCGCTCTGGCCATTGCCCTCAACGCCTGCAATTCCCACAATCTCGCCTCTGCGGACACTCAGGCTGACACCGGAAAGCTTGGGAATCTTAAATTTGTCCACATACGCCAGTTTTTCAACCTTCAGAACCTCTTCTCCCGGCGTAATCTTTTCTTTGTCGTAATCAAAGGTAATTTCCCGGCCGACCATCAGGTTGGAAATATCTTCCTCCGTGACATCCTTCGTCAAATGCGTTCCCTTGGTTAGGCCACCCTTGAGTACGGTGATCCGGTCGCTGATGCGTTTTACCTCGTTCAGCTTATGAGAAATGAAAATGATGGTCATGCCTCTCTTTTTCAGATCCAGAAGCTTTTCGAACAGCTCCTCTGTCTCCTGAGGCGTCAGAACCGCCGTGGGCTCATCCAGAATAATCAGTTTGGCGCTTCGGTAAAGAATCTTCAGAATCTCCAGCTTCTGTTTCATTCCCACACTCATATCCCGGACTCTTCGGGATGCATCGATGTCAAAATTGTACTTTTTCGCCACTTCGTTGGTAATCTCAATGTCCCGCTTTTTATTGGACACGAAACTGGTCTTTTCCATTCCCAGCATCATGTTCTCCGCTCCGGTCAGGGAATCCACCAGCATAAAATGCTGATGCACCATGCCGATGCCGTGGGCGATGGCATCCTTACTGGACTGGAGCTTCAGCTCCTCTCCGTTCATGTAGATATGCCCCGAGGTGATACTCTCCAAACCGTAAAGCATCTTCATCAGCGTACTCTTTCCCGCTCCGTTCTCACCTACAAGAGCATGAATCTCGCCCTCATCTACGGTGAAGTTTACATTGTGATTGGCTAGCACACCGCCCTCATAGATCTTGGTTACATCTTTTACCTCAAGCAAATGTCCCATCAGCCTTTCCTCTCTCTTCTCCGAATTTCTTGCAGACAATGTTCCAAGTCGCCTTGGATCAGCGTCATGCTGCATCCCAGCATCAGGTTCACGGGAAGGTCGAAGTTTTCAACTAGGAAGCCGTCCTGATCCGTCTCCCCTCCGATCTTCTCCATCATGGTTCTGGTATCGTTCAGATACCCGTATATCTTCTTCCCAAGGGCATACGCATATCCGATCTCAAAACAGGTGCCGCTGTCCGGTTCCCCGCCCCGGAAACAATTGACATTGGCCACCACATAATCACTGATCTCGATACAATGAATGTTCTTGAGAAAAATTCGTTCTCCCAGGGTCTTCCCTGCATCCGGCGCCGCTTTCTGCGCCTGCATCTCAAAACCATATCCGGCGCATAGAGCCCTGTACTCTAAATACCGTTTTTCCCGCCAATCGGGATAAAACACATCAAATCCCGCTACATATATACGATCCATCGTCGGTCCCCTCCGTCTGTCCTCTAGTGATTGCGGAGCATTGCCTCCACTTTTCCGAAAAACTCGTTTTGAAACGCCTTCACATCCACAAACATGGCTGCTTTCATGCTGTATTCCGGGTCATTGCATCTCCATACATCCTCCGTGGTTCTCCCCCGCAGAGGCCCTTCTGTAAAACAGGTCAGATGCATCGGGATCGTTGTGAGAATCTCGGGGTGGATTGCCGCCACCGCAGCTAGCGGATCATGAAGCCCGCAGCCGTTTAAATACGGATGGAACTGTTTGTACGCACCCAGATAATGCTTTAGGCTCTCATAAAGGAACAGCGCGCTCTCTGTACCGATGGTATGCCACCGTTCATGATCCTCATACGTAAACAGCGTCTTGCGAGTCACATCCAGCCCCACAAGTACTACCGGAAGTTTGGAAGTCAGCACTTCATAGCACGCCTTCACGTCCAGACGGACGTTGGCTTCCATCACTACCTCCATCACATTCCCAACATTTCCAGGAGTGGCCAGCGCACCTCCCATAATGTAAACCGCCCCCACCTTTTCCGCAACAGACGGATCTTTCCGAAGCACTCTCGCAATATCCGTCATAGGACCGCTTGTGACCCAATACAGTTCTTTGCCGTATGTCTCAATCATCTCAATAATAAAATCCGTGGCATCCTCCGGCTTCGCGTCTCCCCAGTCTTCGGGGGTGCTGGGCGGAAGTACGCCGCCGATCCCGGACATACCGTGAAACTTGCTGCCGCCGCTGAAATCGATATGTTCCCCGCTGAGTGGCGTCTCACTTCCCATAACTATCGGAATCTCCGGCTTTCCGCAGAGCCGAAGGACTTCCTTTGTGTTCCGGAAGACGTCACCCACATAACTCATGCCGTAGGAGCAGGTAACACCCACCACCTCGCACTCTTCCTGGGCCGCCAGATAAGCAAGCGCCAGAGCATCGTCCACGCCGGTATCACAGCTGTACAAAATCTTTTTGCTCATGTCAAATCCCCGACTTTCTGTTTATTTCTCTCATATGCTGCTCTGCATCTGCAATGATCTTTTCTTCATCCAATTCCACCAGCTGCCGATCTTTCATAACCAGCTTTCCGTCAATGATGGTATGAAGAATGTCATGACTGTTTCCGGAAGAAACCACCGTATTGAGAAGCCGCTGCGTCGGCCGCATATGGGGACCCTTCACATCCATCACAATCAGATCCGCTGTCTTTCCCTCCTCAATCACGCCAAGCGTATCTCCATGGCGGATTGCCTGGGCACCTCCAAAAGTAATCATCCGCAGAAGCTGATCGTTGGGTACAGCCACCGGATCAAATACCGGAAGCCCCCACTGGGCCGTCACCCCCGCCTTCAGCGCCCGAATCTGTGTAAACATATCCAATGCAATATGGGATGCGCCATCGCAGCCGATTCCAATAGACGCTCCACGCTCCAGCATGGAAGGAATTTTGGGAAAACCGTGGTTGATGAAGTTCGCCATTGGACAATGAATGACATGCACTCTGTTGTCCGCCAAGAGCGTAATGTCACGCTCTGTCAGAAGTACGTTGTGAGCCGTCAGAAGCCTGGGACTCAGCGCTCCCACCGACTGCAGAAACGCAGCCGGGCGCATTTTATAATTCTGCAGGCAGAAGCTGACCTCGTCCTTATGCTCGCACAGGTGCATATGAATGCCCGTGTCTAACTCCTCTGCCTTTTCCACAATCTTTTCTATCAGTTGTTTTGAACAGGTCATCAACTGCCGTATGCCGAACCAGATATCCACCCGGCCATCCCCAGCTCCCTGATACCGGCTGTGCAGTTCCTCCGTCAGCCGGATACAATCTTCGGTGGAGTGTTTCATCTCCCCGCAGACTACATTGCCCATGTCCATGGTAGACGGACAGAGCGCCGCGCGCATCCCCGTCTCCATCACTGCCTCGGCTACCTGATCCATATGGACGCCGCCGGCATCGGCAAAACCGGTGATACCGGCCCGGATCATCTCCACGCAGTGCAGACGCGCCGAAACACGTACATCTTCAGGGCTCAGGCTACTCTCAAAGGGAACCAAAAAACGGGTCCAGATCATAGGGTACTCATCCGCCGTCCTGCCCCGCAGAAGCTGCTGGCAGGTATGGGTATGACCGTCTATAAAGCCGGGCATCAGAAGATTTCCATCTGCCTCCAGCACCTCCGCCGGGCAAAAACGCTGATCCAGTTCTTCCGGTGTTCCTATGGCATATATTATTTTATCCTTCACCGCCACCGAGACGTGTTCTTTTATGGTAAAGTCTCCGGTCAGAATCCGGCTGTCTCGAATCAGAATATCACACACTTCTCTCATGTACACACCACCTTTTCCACGCCGGACGCCCGGGCCAGCGTTGCAAGTTTCTCCATATAAGCCGCTGTCGGCGGCTCCACATCCATGGACGGGCGTACACCCCATGGACGATATTGAATTAATTTGTACCGAATCTGTGGCCGCTGCGCCAGAATCCGGCTCACCTGCCGCACCGTATCTTCATTGTCCAGGTATCCGGGAACAATGACAGTTCGGACTTCATAGAGCTTTCCAATCTCTGCCAGATAAGAAAGATTCTGCAGAACCACATCGTTTCCGCATCCTGTCAGCATCCTGTGATAATCGCTGTCAAAAGCCTTCACATCCAGCATGGCCATATTCATCTCTGCTGCAAGCTCCGGCATCTGCCGAAAATCGGTCTGGCCGTTGGTATCCACAAAACAAGTCTTGCCCAGGCTGTGCGCCTTTCGGAACAATTCAGCGATAAACGTGTGGTACCGCGTACACTCCCCGCCGCTTACGGTAATTCCCTCAATAAAGGGAAGGGATGATCCGATCTCTTCCAGAATCTCTTCCGCCGTCATCCGGCGCACTTTAGGAGAACTGTAATTCCTGCATGTCTGAATACAGGCGTCGCACCCGACACAAACAGCCGAATCCCACACCACTTTACCGTCTTTCATGCTGAGAGCCTGTACCGGACACACCGACACGCAGGCGCCGCAGGCAATACACAGATTCTGCGTCTCCGGATTGTGGCAGTACCGGCAGCGGAAATCACATCCCTGAAAGAAGATGGCGCTGCGGTTGCCGGGTCCATCCACGTAACTGAACGGGATGATCCGGTTCACCAGTCCCCGCTCAGGCATTGCGCACACTCCGTTCAAAGATCCGCAGTCCTTTGCTTGCTCCGGCTCCCAGAACCGTGGAAGCGTCAAGACTTACCTCTCCAGCATCGTATTTCTCAATATCGGAACGTTTTACCAGGTACCCGGTAACGCGAACCACATCGGAATCATTGGAATAGAAGGAAAAATAGCGCATATTCTCCTTAAATGCTCCTTTGATAATGTCCAGAACCGCCATGGGATTGTTCTTCGCCGTTTTCTCAAAGGGGAACAGCTCTCCGATTCCAGCTGCAAAATGCTTCTGTGTCTTTGCTGTAAACAGAAGATGTTCGGGAAGTGCCGGTTCTTCGCCTACAGGTACGCGGGTATTGGGCGTCACGTCGGTATCGGTGGAAATCCCCACCTGGCCATGCATGGCAAAACTTCCGTATTTTGGCTTATAAGCAATCACCTGCTCATGGATCTGATCCAGAACGCGAAGCGCAAATTCCTCCGCCTTTTTTCCGTGTCCGTAACGCTCGTCCGCCTTTTCCAGTCCGAGAATCCGGTTGACACACTCAGCAAGCCCCACCATGCCGAACATACCTACAAATTTTTCACGACAGATCAGGCCTTCATCTGCCAGAAACGTATTTTCAATAAATTTAGCATCTTCAAATATAAATGTATCCCTCTTGTCCATCTGCTCACACTGGGCGGCTACCGCCTTCGGCAGCATCTCCCAGAACTGCTCCTCGCTCTCGCAGACATCCGACAGCTTCTTCATATTCAGACGTCCCAGCGTCAGACCGCCGCCACCGATAGGAAGCGCGTTGTAGCAGCTGACAATGGCGTAATCGCTGCCCCAGTCCGCCGTATACATGGCGTCATTGACAAAGCTTGGCTTCGCCGTCACCAACCCCGTCTCGATGGCCTTGCACGCAAAATTGTCCGGCGTATGCTCGTTGTAAATCATGGACATATTGGGAACCGGTCTCTGCATCTCGGCAGACAGTTCCAGAATAATCCGGCCCGCTTTCGTATCATAAGGCCCAATGTCTGCGTGGCAGAAAGAATCACCGATGGTCCGGTCTATATTGGTGAGGAAAATCCGGATGGCATGTCTGGCCTCCTCCTCATCTTTTACAAAAGGTTCCAAAAGCCGGTCGATATGTCCTATGTACACCGGTCCTGCAATCACCGACGGCACATGACGGTACAGAATCAGCAGATTTGATACCGCATCCCAAATATCCTTCGGCGGGTCCAACATCAGAAACCTGCTGCCCTGCTTCATAAATTTGTCATAGTCCGGAAGGACATAACGGGGACGGTAGGGCGCATTGCCCTCTCCCATATCAAATACAATATCCCGATCCACAAACCACTGCGCCTCGGGACTCAGCGCCACCGGATCCGGCATATTCTCCGCTATCGCCGCCAGTTCTTTCAATCTCTGGGGATATGTAAGCTGCGGCTCTGCCAGAATAGCCAGAACCTTTTTCTCTAACAGTGTCATAAGATGCCTCCTAAATTAATCACTTCACACCATATCCTGCATAGTTTCTGCCGCCTCGCCGTTCGCTGCCGCGGATCAGTATTCTCGATTCCATCAGAACACGTTTGCATTTCTTTTCATCAGTTCTGCCATTCATTCGGTCATTCAGCATCTCATATGCAACTTCTCCCATGCTACGCATAGGACAATCCAGCATCGTCACCGGATAACCAATTGTATTTAAAGTAGAAATATCATCAAAACCAATCAGTCCTACATCCAAACCTGGTGTAAGACCATTCTCATTCAGATACCGGATACATCCAAGCGTCTCAGAACTGCATGTAGCCAGCACTGCTGTCGGAGGATCTGGCAGTGTCCGAAAATACAAGCATGCCTGATAACCACTTTCTTGGGAAAAATCTCCTTGATATATGTACTCTTTTCGAAGGACAATACCTACATCCGCCAGACAGGCTACATATCCATCCAACCTTGTCATTCCGTCCCGTAGAACTTCCGGACAGGTAATAATTCCGATCTTTTCATGCCATGCTTTTAGAAATAGGCTAATACCATCGTATATAGTCTTTCGATTATCCACAAAAACTGCAGCAAACTCTCCGTCCGGCACATTTCGATCTATTAGAACCACATGAATTCCATCTTCTTCCGCCTTCTTGAGAAGTTCCACGGTCCGACGCTTTGTCCCGATCACTGGCAACATCAGAATTCCCTGTACACGGTGATCCAGCGCCTGCAGAATAGCTTGATACTCCTTTTCTGGATCTTCTGATGTATTGTACAACAGAACTCCATGAATTGTCCACCCTAATATCAATGGCATTCAATATATTAACGAAAAATGGCTCTTTCACGTCCGGCAGGATCACTGCTATCATCTCTGTATTGTTACGAATCAGACCACGTGCCACAGCACTAGGTCTGTAATGGTGTTCTTGGATCAGTCTTTCGATCTTCTCTCGGATTTCCGCCTTTACATATCCTTTATTGTTGATGACACGGGAGACGGTGGTAGCCGAAACGCCTGCCATTTTCGCGATATCGCAAATTGTCATAGGCACCTCTCTCACTTATGTTCTGCCAAAAAAGCGTCAATCTCCTTTCTCAGCGGCATGGACACTGTAGTACCCAATTTCTGCACAGACAGTGCTGCCAGCGCATTTGCAAAAACCGCCGCTTCCCATAGATCTTTTCCCTCAGAAAGTGCTGTAAGAAGCCCTCCGTTAAATGCATCACCTGCCCCGGTGGTATCCAGCGCCTTTACTCGGTATGCTGGAAGAATTCCGCTCTTTATGCCGTCGTGAATGTAGACACCGCGGCTTCCTAACGTAATCAGCACTTTTTTCACACCACGATCCATAAACCACTTCGCCGCTTGGTCTGCTGCCGCTTTATCAGACACCGGAATACCTGTCATAATCTCCGCTTCCACCTCATTAGGCGTAACCAGATCAACCATAGATAAAAGCACATCCTTTACCGGCTGTACTGGGGCTGGATTTAGAATCACTTTTACCCCTTTTTCATAAGCTAAACGAACTGCACGATCAATTGAAGAAATATTAGTCTCCAACTGGGTAAGCAGATACTCTGCTCCATCCATTAGCGGTGCTAGGCGTTCCACATCTTCATTGGTAATTGTACCACACGCTCCCGATATCACCACAATCTTATTCTGGCTGGTGTTCTCATCCACCATAATCAGAGCGCATCCGGTCTCTGTGTCCTCCGAAAAAAGTAAATATTCCGAGCTCATTCCAAGTTCCTGCATCGTATCCTGCGCCACTTGTCCAAAAGCATCCCGCCCTAGCTTGGTCACCATGGTCACATTCGCGCCTGCTTTATGAGCCGCGGCTCCCTGATTAAATCCTTTGCCCCCAGGCCCCATTCGAAACATACTGCCCTTCACCGTCTCACCCGATGCCGGCAAATGGGGTGTTCTTCCCATCAGATCTACTACAAAACTTCCAAACACAATCACTTTTTTGCTCATTGCGCACCCTCATTTAAAATAGGTAAACGTTTTCATATTTTATTTATAACGTAACTATTCAGGACCTCTGATTACAGGCCCATAATATTTTGTGAAAAACAGAGAATTTGAAATTGTCTGTTTTCGATTAAGCTGGTGTTGTTGGTGGATAACCAACATGTAAATTCAGCGAGTTTCTTTGATTTGTGGATTACCTTCTTCCATCGCATGATATTATGGACTTCTGTGTCTCTCCCCATGATATTTGGCCACACTACAGCTTGGAATAATAACAGTTATCCACCGTCATTTTTGCCATACGTATTTGACTGCTGATTCGCGTTTTGTGCTCCAATTTGGTATACTTAAACCATCAAATTCATGGAAGGAAGGTGGTCTGTATGCCAATAAACATTACAGCTGAACTGGTTCAGAATCTACTTGAACAAAATGCAGATTTACGTGCTCAGAACACAGCAATGATTGAACCGCTTGCCCGGTTAAATGCTACAGTGGATTCACTCCAACAGACCATCAAGGAACTTCAAGAGCAGATCAACAAAAACTCAAAAAACAGTTCAAAACCAGCTTAGCATTAAAAAAACTGTTAACTTATATAACGATTAGGTAGTCAAAAGGGAATTTTTAGTTACCCCATTTTTCTGATATACACATTGAAAACTGAATATATTGCTGTAATAAGAACTATTAGGTTGTGGATAACCTATTTTTCTCAGATTGTCAGAGGTTGCCGTGAACTAATTTTACGCAACTACTGCTTTTGAAGCGCACTTATCCAAGCTCTGCATATATTGGCAGAACTTCTTGATGTTCAATGCTCCGATTTTACAGCCGAAGAAAAATCTGCTCTGTATAAGACCTCTCACCGGTATCTTATCAATGTTATATTTCCGGCGGAGTATAGAGGGGATTGTTTCCACTCCATTCCGAAAACGGGTCTGCTGTTTGAATTCCTCCGTGCTGCGTTCCCGTTGATGTTTTGCACGCTGGCTGGATTTTGCTGAAACTGTCTTCCGACTGACACGCTTAAACATTTTGGGATGACATTGGTTTTTATGGGGACACTGTTCGCAGTAATTCTTTTGGAACGACACTGTGCACTGACCTGTTGCGGCATTATAACTGCAGTTCTTTGGAACATGACCACCTGGACAGCGAAGTACTTCCTGACCGTTTTCACTGAATTCAAAGTCTGCCATAATGTCATCTGTCTGACGGTCAGTCAGGTTTGTTGTTACAAGGTGAATGTTTTTTTCTGCCGCAAGCTGTTCATTTTCAGCTTCTGAGTAAGCACCATCTGTTATGATAGTTACGGTTTCGTCCTGTACTTCCATTGATTCAAGTGTTTCTTTCATGAACTGGCTGTCACTGTGGATATTCTGCTCATACTGATAATCTTCAACGATGCTTCCATTTTCTCCGGATGCCTCTACTACATTTGCCACGTATCCACGGTTTTGCTTCCCGCCTTTTTCTCTATATGTGGCATCTGGATCAGCAGGGTTTTGCAGGATGGACGCATTCATACCGCCGTCCTCTTTGGTCCGAAGCCGATAAGTACCATCATCATTTAAAACTGCCTGTTCTTCCAGAACACGCAGCAAAAGTTCGTAGCTGGCTGACTCGGCATAATCCGTTCCGCAGAGTTCTTTTAATAAAGCTACTTCCTTTAATACGATGGCTATCTTATCTGCTGTCTCATCACTGTGGTTATAGTAGATAACCTGATTTTTATCATCCGCCTGCACATAATGCTGTAGTTCTTTGGGAAGTTCCATGTTTTTGGACAATTCCTTCGCAAGATTTGCAGTGCAAGTGTAAAGCAGTTCCAGACGTCCCATCCGTTTGATATTGGAAGCTACCATCAGGCTGTCCATCCTTTTCAGAGTTGTATCAATCTTCATGATTTCTGCCATTTCAGCAGATAATGCCGTGATTGTATTATGCAATAAATCAACTCCGTGCTCTGTTTCATATGCATTACATCTTGCCCGAAATCGACCAAGCGTCCGGTCACTGAGTGGCTGTTCTATGAAGGATGTCGTATGAAGTGCATACTGAAAGCGGATATCAAACATTAATGAATTGAGCAATTCCTCATCAGAAAGATTCGTCAGTTCCTTAATAAGCAGGGCTCCGATCTGGATATTAACCGGGGTATTCGGTCTTGAATCCTTACCACTATACAAAACGGCATAAGGTTTCTCATCAATCTTGGGGAAAATATGTTCTGCAAAGTACTTTGCCCATGACTTATCAAGAAATCTTTTTTCCCGATTGGTCAGACTGTTAAAGGAATCAAAAAGGGATTACTGTTGCTCATCCGAGTTATTAAGGACAAATGACATGTGAAAGCCTCCATTCGTAATCTCTGCTTCTATTTTAACAGAAATGACACAAAGATGCTTGCTTTTACAACAATATATTCAATTTTCAATGTGCAAATATTTCAGCGGAAGGGCTATACCTTTTGACGCTCAAATCATATAACGAGTGTATATAAAATCCCACAAAAAATCAAGTGTTTATCGGATAAAAGAAAATCCATTCCTTTGTTTAACATTGTTATGCCGGTGCTGCTCTTCCTGATGCTGCAGTATGAAAGCTTCCATACTGTTTTTTCTGCACCGGAAAGCATGTCCGGACTGTCTTACCCGGAAAAACCGTGCAGGTGAAACGGAATATTTCCACCGCAGCGTGGTCTGTATGACAGTAGGGAAAGCACCACATGTGATCCTGGGACAGGAAATGCTAAAACCAGGAGACGGGCCAGAAAAAGATGAAGGCGAACTGCCAGGAGGGAAACGCCTGATCGGACGGTTGAGACAAAGACATGGACACTTTGCAGATGTGATCGTGGCAGACGCATTGTACCTGAATGCGCCATTTATCAACACCATAAAGGAGAATGGACTGGAAGCGGTCATTCGTTTAAAAGATAAAAAACGGCTGATCTTTCAGATGCAGAGGGGCTTTTTAACCGAGGGGAAGGAAAAAAGAAAACATTCCAGCATGAAAAAAAGACGGTCGAGGTATGGGATCTTTACGAGCTTAAGATTGAAAACTGCCCACATAGACTCCGGGTGGTGCGATACCATGAAAGCTGGAAGGAGAGCGAAAAAGAAGCAGAGAGATGGATGTGGCTGGTAACAACGCTGGGAACAAAACATAGGGGAACTTTGTGCGCATTGGGGTCCAGAGAACAAGCTACGGCAGATGAAATGCCTGGAAAATGGATTTGTTATAAAAATGCATGGATCCAAAAGTTAAAAGCGAAATCCCTGCTTTCCAATGAGAGACTGTCATCTGCCTTCTCGCTGAGGTCCGTTGTCAAGCTGACCGTGAATAAATGTCTCACAAACACAAATATCCGCCATATCAATTCGGATATGACGGATACCTATAAATTTATTTTAGATATTTCACTTGTCTACTTGACAAGGGGCTGATCACACATCCGGTCTGCCGGACATATATTTGTATCTGGTCCTTTCAAAAAATCACTCGGTATAATCCATAAAGCACAAGCAGATGCACCGGATACACCAGATAGAAAAACCATTTTCCTTTCCAGGCTCCGCGGGTTCCATTGTAACAGCGGATCAGAAAAAAGGATGCCGCAAGTCCCGGTATGTATACCGGGCGGAATTCGGCTGCCGCCATCAGGATAAATCCGGCCAGGCACGCTGTATCCGGTGTCAGGCGGAACCAGAACAACACCGCAATCAGCATAATACCGGCCGCGTCATAGTCAGTCCGCAGAAACCAGGCCAGAAGTGCCGCTGCCACAATGACAGCCATCTGCCGGTACTGTGCCAGGGCCGCATCCGTATTTCTGCCGATCCAGTCCACCAGAGTCAGCATAAGCACTCCAAGAAACAGCGTAAAAAATACATTCTGGCTCTGCGGCGCCCACAGTTTTCCATATACCAGAAGATCAAAGGGCATTTCAGAAATCAGGGCAAACACGCCAAGCCGAATAGCATAATGCCTGCGGTTTCTGGTGTGGCAGAACCCCTCCGTCAGCAGAAATACATAAATCGGGAATGCCATGCGTCCCACGGACCGCAGAATCCAGAACACCTGATTCCACCGCTCTGCAGCCGTGTCAGCCCCGGCCGCATACAGCGCCGGAATCAGCCCGTAAGCCAGAAGCCGGATGGCCGCATGATCGCACAGCATACTGACAACGGCAATCAGTTTTAACTGATTGCCGTTTAATCCATGTCTTAAAATCTGTTTTTCTGTCATCCGTCTTAGCAGATTTCTGCGCCGGACGGCATCTTCTTCTCCGGAACCATCAGGGACAGGTTGCCGTCTGCGTCTTCTGCGCAGAGAAGCATGCCCTCAGACAGAACACCAGCCAGTTTTGCAGGCTTTAAGTTCACAACGACCATAACCTTCTTGCCTACCATCTCTTCCGGTGAATAGTGTGCCTTGATGCCGCTGACGATCTGTTTTACCTGGCTGCCGATCTTAACCTGGGAACACAGAAGCTTTTTGGACTTCTTAACTGCCTCGCAGGCAATGATCTCACCAACCTGGAACTGGAGCTTTGCAAAGTCTTCATACTCAATCTCTGCCTTCGGCTCGATGTCGATGACTGGCTCCTCTTCCTTTGCTTCCTCAGCAGCCGGCTGGGCTGCCTTCTCTGCGGCACGCATAGCCTCTACCTTTTCCATAACTTCCTTGAGGTCCATTCTTGCGAACAGAATCTCCGGTGCGTCGGTTACATGCTCGCCGGACGGATACAGGCCGAACTGATCCATCTCGGAAAGAGCGCGCTTCTGCGCGTGGAGCTGTGCCAGAATCTTCTTGGAGGTATCCGGCATGAAGGACTCCAGCAGGGATGCGCCGATGGTGATGGCCTCTACCAGGTTGTAGAGTACCGTTGCCAGACGGTCTTTCTGAGCCTCGTCCTTAGCCAGTGCCCACGGCATGGTCTCGTCGATATATTTGTTGCAGCGGCGGAAGATGTTGAAAATCTCGGTGATGGCATCTGCCACACGAAGCTCGTTCATCTTGCCCTCTACCTTCTTTACAGATGCCAGAACGACATTCTTTAAGTCCTCATCCACAGCATCGGAAACACCGCCGTTTCTCACCTCGCCGCCGAAATACTTGTTGGACATGGAGATAGTACGGTTTACCAGATTTCCGAGGATATTTGCCAAATCAGAGTTCATGCGCTCTACCATTAACTCCCAGGAAATCACGCCATCGTTCTCGAACGGCATCTCATGCAGAACGAAGTAACGGACAGCGTCCACGCCAAAGAAGTCTACCAGGGTATCTGCATAAAGGACATTTCCTTTGGACTTACTCATCTTGCCATCACCCTGTAACAGCCACGGATGACCAAATACCTGTTTCGGAAGCGGCAGACCCAGAGCCATCAGGAAGATCGGCCAGTAAATGGTATGGAAACGGATAATGTCCTTACCGATCAGATGAAGGTCTGCCGGCCAGTATTTCTCAAACAGTTCGCCGTTGTTGCCATCGCAGTCATAGCCAAGACCGGTAATATAGTTGGTCAGTGCGTCCAGCCATACATAGGTAACATGCTTCGGATCGAAGCTAACCGGAATGCCCCAGGTAAAGGAGGTTCTGGATACGCACAAATCCTGCAGGCCCGGAAGCAGGAAGTTGTTCATCATCTCGTTCTTTCTGGATACCGGCTGGATGAACTCTGGATGCTCGTTGATGTATGCGATCAGGCGGTCTGCGTATTTGCTCATTCTGAAGAAGTAAGCTTCCTCTTTTGCCGGCTGTACCTCACGGCCGCAGTCCGGGCACTTGCCGTCTACTAACTGGGATTCGGTAAAGAAGGACTCACACGGTGTGCAGTAAAGACCCTCATAATAGCCTTTATAAATATCTCCCTGATCGTACAGTTTTTTGAAAATCTTCTGTACCTGAGCCTCATGGTCTGCATCGGTGGTACGGATAAATTTGTCGTAGGATGTGTTCATCAGATCCCAGATGGTCTTGATCTGTCCTGCTACGTCATCCACAAACTGTTTCGGGGTAACGCCTGCTGCCTCAGCCTTTAACTCGATCTTCTGACCGTGCTCGTCGGTACCGGTCTGGAAGCGGACATCGTAGCCCTGCTCTCTCTTAAAACGCGCGATGCTGTCTGCCAGTACGATCTCGTAGGTGTTGCCGATATGCGGCTTGCCGGATGTATAGGCGATCGCGGTGGTGATATAATACGGTTTCTTACAATTACAATTTTCATTCTGACACATGAGCCAAATCCCTCCTAAACTTTCGCTGCCGATCTGCCCGTCAAATGTGACTGATTCGTAACTGTTCAGTACCCTCACAGTTACACTGATTCTTTTTTGGCTCAACCGGCTCAGCAATTGCGCAGACCTGTTTCCTGCTGCGCTAATTAAGTCAACTATAGCATAAAGTCCGCGAAAACTCAATATAATGCGCGGCTTCCTCCCGACTCTGCACACCGCATAAGTTGTATTTCCTCCGAGTATATTATATAATTAGGTACACTTACGACCATTTGGAGGATTGCTTCATGCATAAAAACCATAAAAAAAGGCGCCGGTCCGTCAGATTGCAGCGTTCGGTTTTATCCGCAGCGCTCTGCGCCCTGCTGCTGACTTCCTGCGCTCCCGCTTCCCGGGCGCCCCAGCCAACTACCGCTGCCCCTTACGAGGAAGAAACCGGTGCGGACTACGAGCAGCTCACCGAAAACAGCCTGAAGGAACAGCAGCGCTTTGCAGATCTGGAGGAAAGCCTGTTTCAGGATGAGATTTCCGCATCCCGCCTTGATCTACATTTTCTTCTGAAAAATCCGGAGGGCCGCGGCATCACAAAAACCGATGCGCTGATCGCCCCCATCTCCATGGAGGCTTTTTTGCAGACAAGAAACGATCAGGAAGAACTGCGAAAGGAACTTTCCGGTTTTCAGACCGCCCTGCTGACGGACGATCAGAAACTCACGCTCCGTATTCTGGAAAGCCTGATGAACACCGAAAAAAAAGGCGAAGGACTGGAGCTTTACAGCCAGCCGTTAGCGCCTACCATCGGCACTCAGGCACAGCTTCCCATGCTGCTCTGTGAGTACGCCTTCTACACCCGTCAGGATGTGGAAGACTATTTGAACATTCTGGAATATCTGGATACCTTTTACGGACAGATTCTTTCCTTTGAACAGGAAAAGGCAGACGCCGGACTGATGATGAGCGACACATCCATCGACCATGTAATGGAATCCTGTAAAAGCTACCTGCTGGTTCCGGGAAACAACTTCATGATCGATTCCTTCAAAGAACGGTTAAACGCGCTTCCCGACCTGACCGATGACGCAAAGAAAGAACTCTGTGCCCGTAACGAAGCTGCACTGGAGGAACACTTTGTTCCCGCCTATAAGCTGCTGATCGATGGTCTGGAAAAGCTCAAAGGTACCGGAACCAATGAAAAAGGCATGTGCGGATATCCGGATGGAAAAGCTTACTACCAATACCTTGTATACACAGCGACCGGAACCTCCTACCACTCTATTGATGAACTGATGACTGCCACCGAGCAGGAAATATCCGATAATTTACAGATCACCTCAAAGCTGTTGTCGGAGCACCCGGAGCTGGAATCCATGCTGGATAACTACCAGTACCGTCAGACCGAGCCCACCGCCATCATGGAAGAATTAAAAGAGCAGACCTTAAAGGACTTTCCACAGCTTCCGGAATGCAGTTACACCTTAAAGGATGTTCCAAAAGCGCTGGAGCTTTCCTTAAGCCCCGCCTTTTACCTGACCTCCCCAATTGATGACAGTTCCCAGAATGTCATCTACATTAACCGGAATCCAATCTATGACAACCAGCCCCTCTACAACACCATTGCCCATGAGGGCTATCCGGGGCACTTATACCAGACGGTATGGTTCCACACGCACTGTGACTCGGATCTCAGAAAAATCTTAAGCTTTTCCGGCTACACCGAGGGCTGGGCCGCTTATGTAGAGGCACTCTCCTACCGTCTGGACAACGGCCTGGATCCACTGCTTGGCGAACTGTTGGAGGCCAACTCCAAAGCCACCCTCGGCATCCACGCTTACCTGGACATGGCCGTAAACTACCTGGGCTGGGAGCGGAAAGATGTTCAGAAATATCTGTCCTCCTACTTCAGTGATCCGGAATCCATTGCTGATTCCATGTTTGAAACCATGGTGGATAATCCCGCCAACTACCTCTCCTACTTCATCGGTTCCCTGGAGATCCGCAACATGCGTGAGACAGCCGAACTGCAGCTTGGAGATTCTTTCAATACAACGAAATTTCACACCTTCCTTCTGGATATGGGAAACGCTCCCTTCGATGTGATCCAGGCCTATTTCACTACATGGCTCATGAACCAGAAGATGGGAAACTAAACCATTTATAAGAAACGAAAAAGGCAGCTGCCCACGGAATTTTCATTCCTGGAACGGCTGCCTTTTCTATGCCATTATGATAACATTCCCAAATTTATTTCATGAAGAACTTCTGTAAATCTGCCTCAGTGGTATCCTCACCGATGGTGATAAGCTCTGTACCGGTCAGACGTGCAAACATTGCGATATCGTCTCTGGTCAGTGCGGTAGATACAACAGAGTGATGAGCGCCGCCTGCATAGCACCATGCTGCGGTACCGATCTGGAAGTTCGGTTTGTGGCGGTACATGATTCTTGCTACCGGAAGGTTCGGCATCGGTTTCGGCTGTTTTACCAGCTCGATGTCTGCGCAGATCAGGCGGAAGTGGTCACCCATATCAACCATGGTTACCTGAATACCATCGCCGGTTACGCCGTCGAAGATCAGTCTTGCCGGATCTTCCTTACCGCCAATGCCAAGCGGCAGTACATCGATCTCCGCTTTGGTTGCTGCGAATGCCGGCGGAACCTCCAGCATATGGGAGGCCAGCTCAAGCTCCTGACCCGGAGTTAAGTCGTAAGTATAGTCCTCGATAAAGCCGGTAGCGCCGTCTCTGCCCTCAGACATCTTCATGAGTACTGCGGATAAAGCGGAGATCTTGTAATCGCCCTCCGGACCAAAGCCGATGCCCTTTGCCATTAAGTTCTGGGCTGCGATACCCGGAAGCTGTCTTAAGCCGTGCAGATCCTGGAAGGTGTCTGCGAAAGCGCCGATACCGTTAGCTGCCAGGAATTTCTCCAGGCCAACCTCATATTTTGCCTGCTCACGAACGGAGTCGATGCGGTCGGTCTTCATGGTGTACTTGTCGGTGTACTCCTTCATCTTTGCATCGATTTCTTCCTCGGTCACTGCATTGATGGTGTCAACCACATCGCCCAGTGCAAAGTAGTTGCACTCCCAGCCGTATTTGATCTGGCTCTCTACGCGGTCGCCGTCGGTTACTGCTACTTCGCGCATGTTGTTACCGAAGGAAGCAACCTTTAAGGACTTGGAGTAGGAAATTGCCTTTGCAACCTCTGCGAACTGGCGGATCTTTGCAACGACATCGTCATGCTTGTAGTAGCCTGCAACCACCTCGTGCGGGATGCCAAGTCTTGCTACGATAAAGCCGTACTCACGGTCGCCGTGAGCAGACTGGTTTAAGTTCATGAAGTCCATATCGATGCTGTCATACGGAAGCTTCTCATTTGCCTGGGTGTGCAGGTGCAGAAGCGGTTTTCTCAGCTCCTGAAGGCCCTTAATCCACATTTTGGCCGGGGAGAAGGTATGCATCCAGGTGATCACACCGATACAGTCATCATCGCAGGATGCCTGACGCATGGTCTTGATGCAGCTCTCAGAGTTGATGATGGTCGGAACCAGCTCTACCTCTGCCACATCTTTTAATTTTTCATTCAGGAATTCTGCCATCTGGCGGCTGTCCTCAGCCACCTGCTTTAAGCACTCGTCTCCGTAAAGATCCTGGGAGCCTACTGCAAAGTATAACTTCTTCATGTCAATCTACCTCCTATAAATGTGAATGATCATCTTATATCACGAACCGAGTTTCCATTGTTGAATGCCACCGGAAACTGGTGCGCGTAGTTCTTTTTCTGCCAGTCCGGATCCTCCATCATGCGGAGCAGGTTCCGGGCTGTGATCCGCCCCAGATTATATTTGGGATGGATTGCTGATAAAATTTTCAGTTCTGCTTCCTGCTCCGGCCCCGCATCGTCAAAGGACACCAGGGAAATATCTTCCGGCACACGCAGTCCGCGTTCCTTTAAAAAATCCATATAGAAGCCGGCCACCTCATCGTTGTAGAGGATCATGGCTGTGCAGTCTTTGGTCCGGCGGTACATCCGCAGCAGACTCTTTCTGCTCAACTTCTCTTCCATATCCTTGGTGGAGTACCACCGGATACAGTCATCATCAAAATTGATCCCGTAATCCGACAGGCATTCAATAAAGCCGCGATAGCGCTCAATCCCCTGCATGTCATCATACTTAAAGATTCCTCCAATGCGGCGGTGTCCGTTCTGGATCAGTATCCGGGTCAGCTCATAGCCTGCCCGGGCATCCGACATCTCCACACTGTCAAACTGCTCATTCTGATAATGATTGTGAATGAACAGGGTCGGAATGTTCCGTTTCCGGATCTCCTTATAAAGACGCAGATTCGGATTCGGGAAGGTGGACCGGGTTCCCTCAATAATGAGCCCGGCCACATTCCGGTTTAAAAATCCTTTTAAGTACATTTCTTCATCGTTCAGCCGGTTTCTGGTCACAGCCACATCGATCTCAAAGCCCTTGTCCCGGAGCACCGACTCAATTCCCGCGTAGACCTGCGGAAACAGATAGTCCGAAAAGTAGCTTAAGATCAGTCCCACATGGGGGCGTTCGCCATCTGCGCCGCTGTTTTCATACGATACATAGGTACCGCTTCCCTTTACCCGGACGATCAGTCCGTCCTTTTCCAGACGGTCCAGCGCGTTTCGCACTGTCTGCCTGGAGTATCCGAACTTTTTCTGAAGAATATGTTCCGATGGAAACTTGTCCTGATTCTTGATTACCCCACTGGTGATCAGGGTACGTCCCCAGTTGTAAAGCTTCTGGTATTTCAGATTTTCCTGATTCTGACTTCCCGCTGTTCTGGGCATATCATCAAACCTCCGATGCTTTTCCTTATGCTGTCATTCCCCAGTCTGATGTCGGCTTGTTATTTGATTACCTGCAGGGACTGACGGTCTGCGAATACTGCTACGAATACCAGGAATACCACGCCCTGAATCAGCTGCATGAGCTGCGTGGAGAAGCCCATCATGGTCAGTCCGCTGTTTAATACGATGTAAAGCAGGGAACCTACGATGATGTTCTCAAAGCGTACTTTTGCGCCGCCGGAAATCGGCATGCCGCCAAGTACGAGGGCAATCAGGATCTGGGTCTCTAACTGGTTACCGCCGGAAGAGGTAACGGAACCAACTTTGATAACGTTGATAAACGCTGCGAAACCGGTAATTGCGCCAGCTAAAACGTAAATCCAGAATTTCATGCGGTCAGTGCGGATACCGGAGAACATCGCTGCTTTCTCGCCGGCACCAATAGCCTTTAAGTAAGTACCAAACTTGGTGAAACGGAACAGTACAAATCCGATGGCCAGGATCAGCACGGTGCACGCAACCTTTAATCCAGTGCTGTCGAAATTGATCAGCTTTGCTGCACCTGCAACCGGCGCGTTGGTGGTCAGGTACTTGATGAATCCGCGGAACAGGAACATGGTACAGATCGTAACAATGAAGGATTTGATCTTACGGTATACATAGAAGTAACCGTTAATGGCTCCGATTGCTGCGCCTGCCACGATGCCACCCACGATGGCCAGCGGGATGCTGGTCTTGGAAAGCATACATACCACGATGGATGCAATACCCAGGATAGAGCCCTGGGAGAAATCCAGACCGCCCATGGTCATGATGAAGAATACACCAGTTGCCGCGATCATGGTCACATATACCTGTGACAGAACCAGCGGAAGGTTCTTCATCATACGGAAGTTCGTGAGTACATTAAACAGTAAGAAAATGATAATCAGTCCCGCAATCGGAAGCAGGGCACGGATCATCGACATTTTTGATAATTTTTTGAGCTGCTGCTCTTTCTGGTCTGTATTTGTCTTAACTTGATTCTCCATTGCTGCCTCCTTATACCATCATCGTAATCAGGCTGTTCTCATCGAGGGCCTCATTACGCTCCAGCTCTCCGCTGGTCTTGCCATCCTTCATGATAATGATGCGGTCGCACATACCAATGAGCTCCATCAACTCCTCAGAAATCATGATGATGGACTTACCATTCTTTCTCATCTGGTTCATTAACTGGTAGATATCCTGTTTTACCTTGATATCAATGCCTCGGGTCGGGCTGTCTAACACAACAATGTCAGAATCCTTGCCGATCCATCTGGCCAGAACGACTTTCTGTTTGTTACCACCGGAAAGATCCGATACAAACTGGTCTACGTTAACCATCTTCACAGACATCTGCTTTGCATACTTGTTAGCGAACTCTTTTAATTTCTTATCGCTCAGCAGATGAGACTTGCCAGCCAGGCTGTCTAAGGACGGCAGGCAGATGTTGTCGCCGATACTCTGGTTTAATACCACAGACTCGTTGTCACGGTCTTTGGAAGTGTAAGCGATGCTGTGCTTGATGGCAGTCGGAATATCGTCGATCTGGGTTCCGTCTGCCAGCTCTACCGTTCCGGTACGGTCATAGGATGCGCCGAAAATCGCTTTTCCGATTTCATGCATACCAGACTCGGACAGACCGCCGAAACCAAGGATCTCGCCCTTGTGAAGGTCAAAGCTTACATCGTGGATCAGGCCCGGAACAGATACATTCTTTACAGAAAGAACCACTTCATCGGAAACCTTCTCACCATAGTCAGAACGATAATAGTCACCGGTTACCTCACGGCCAACCATGAGACGCTTTAAGTCATCCTCGGTTACATCTTTACTCTTAACCGTATCAATGTAAACACCGTCACGCATGATGGTAATGGTATCGGACTTGTCCAGGACTTCCGGAAGGTCATGGGAAATGAAGATGATGGAGTTGCCGCTCTCGCGGATCCGGTTCATGTGCTTGTACAGCTCTTCACGTCCCTCCTGGGAAAGCGCGGTGGTTGTCTCATCGATGACTACGATCTTCGGATCAAAGTAGGTAGCCTTTACAATCTCGATGAGCTTGCGGTCCTCAAAGTTATACTCATCAATGATATCTGCTGCCTTGATTCGCTCAAAGCCATATTTCTTTAAAAGGTCCGTTGCCATCTTATTCATGGCATTGGTGTTCTTGATTCCCATATGTACGAACTGATCTTCGTGGCCCAGGAAAATATTCTCTGCCACAGTCAGGCCGGACAGGGTACCAAGCTCCTGCACGATGATGGAAACGCCCTCGTTGTTTGCCTCAACCTGGTTTTTCGGGTGGATCTCTTTTCCATCCAGTACGAAGGTACCGCTTCCGATGCTGTAGATACCGGTTAACATGTTGGTCAGGGTTGATTTACCGGAACCGTTCTCACCGATCAGCGCATGTACCTCGCCTTTGTTTACGTTAAATGAAACATTCTGAACCGCCTTCGTGATACCGAAGGACTTGCAAAGATTTTTTACCTCTAACCTTACTTCGCTCATTGCATTTCCTCCCTATGATCTACTTGACGATCTCGCCTTTGGTTACTTTGGTGGTTACTGTGATGATGATCAGCAGTGCCAGACCGGTGATAACATCCTGAATTGCAGTCGGAGCACCCATAGCGATGAAGCCGAAGAAGATGATATTGATGACGAACTCACCGATCACGATTGCCTGTAACGGCATACCATATTTCTTGAATGCCAGTCCGAAGAAGCAGCCCATGGTCGGAACGAAGTTACGGCTCATGGATGCCATGCCGGTTACTGCTACCATGGAAGAACCATAACTGATGGTCAGGACTGCCATAACACCAAGGAAGGCACCACTTAAGATGAATGCCAGAACCTTGTATTTGTCTACGTTAATACCCATGTTCTTGGCTACAAACTCGTTGCTGCCGATTGCATAGGTGTATGTACCGATTTTGGTGTAATTTAAGAAAATGTAAGCAACTACACATGCCAGAACTGCCAGAATGATGTTGCCCGGCATCTGGCCGAAAGCACGCAGATTAGACGGAAGGGTCTGCTCTACGCCGCCTGCGATATAGTTTGCGATGGACTCGTAAATCAGCGCAAGACCGGTGGTAACAATCATGGACGGAATGTGGAGTTTTACATAGAAAACACCATTCAGCAAACCAACAATGGAACCGGTCACAATGCTGCCGATAATGAGGCCTGCATAGCCCATTCCGAATCTTGATGCGAATACGCAGCCAACAATTGCGGAAAGCATGATGTTTGCGCCAATGGAGAAGTCGAACATTCCCATAACCATGACGAAGTAGAAACCAACTGCACCAACTGTAGCAATCAGGCTGGCCTGAAAGTAACTCAGCATGTTGGCCGGTGAACCAAAGTTGGAAGGTGTCAGGATCTTAAAGATCAGCCAGGAAAGAACTACCAGACCAAACAGGATCAGATAGCCTTTCGCAGTTCCCGAAATTTTCTTCTTTCCGGGTGTATCAACAACAGGAGTACCCATATTTTTTACCTCGTTCTTATTTCATACTAAGACATGACGGCCGGCATCGCCGCGCGATACCGGCCGTCCTAAGCCACTCAGCCTAATTGATCTCGTGTAAATTATTTACCAGCTCTTGCAGCTGCGTCCTCGATGGAGATCTTAGCTGCTGCCTCTTTCAGGCCATCCAGATCCAGCTCAGACATCTCAACCAGTTCCTCATCGGTGTAAGGAAGCTGATCTACGAAGTACTGCTCGTAAGCTTTGTAGTCATCTGCGGAAGATACATACAGATACGGGAACGGAACATCCTCGAACTTGCCTTCGAATCCGCTGTAGTTGCCCTTGATTGCGTTGTAAACCATCATGAAAGCGATAAGCGGGTCGCAGTAATGTCCGCCGGACTGACCAGCCATGGAACCGTTCTCAAGTCTCTCGCCAAGATCCGGAAGGAAGTCGGTGGAAACGATGTCGATATCCTGAACTTTACCTGCACGCTCAACTGCTGCGATAGCGCCCTGAAGCGGGTCACCGCCGCCGCCTGCCGGAATCAGTGCGTCAAGAGTCGGGTCTGCGGACATCAGAGCCTCTGCTGCCTTGGAACCACCTTCAGAAGAAGTACCTGCGTACTGCGGCTCAGAAAGCTTAGCCTGATCATCCGGATGCTCTTTGTTCCAGTTCTCAACGCCAGCTTTGTAGCCTTCCCATCTGCCTAACCAGGTAGCATCACCCTGCTCCCAGCCGATCAGACCGATGTTTCTGTCGCCCTTGTCCAGAAGGATCTGAACCAGCTTCTCGCCGTTCTCCGGCTCGTTCTCATGAACTGCACCGATGTAGTACGGAGACTGGGTTGCCATGTCGTAGATATCTGCGCTGTTGTCCTTGCTGATTACACGGAAGAACTGTGCCAGATAAACTTTGTTGTCGTTTGCGGTCTTGATTGCAGAAGTCATCTCGGTATCGGAAGAGTTACAGATAATGATACCCTGGCATCCTGCTGCAGCAAGCTGCTCAACAGAAGCGGTAACCTTCTCAGATACATGGCCCTGGTCAACGTACTGAACCTGTACCCCTAAAGCCTTTGCTGCTTCATCCAGGATCAGTTTACACTGGGAACCAAGAACATCGGTGGAAGACCAGATGGAAACACCGATCTTGATGTCCTTGTTGTCAATGCCAGAGGCTGCTGCCGCAGTAGTCTCAGCGCCGCCCTCTGCCTTGGTGTCAGCTGCCGGAGCTGCTGTGGTTGCGCTGGATGCTGCGCCACCGCCACAAGCGGTCAGGCTTGCCAGCATCGCTGCTGCTGTCACGGTTGCCGTTGCTTTTTTGAAGACTTTCTTCATTTTGATTCCTCCCAACATGTTTTTTGATTGTTTTCAACAACTATCATGGCTTTATTATACGTTTTGACAGCAATTTGCGCAATACAATACAGGATATTTTTTCGCAAAAGTTGTATTTTTCACTATACAATATGATCTAAAAATTGTCATATTATCCGATCTTTTTTATCATTAGTGTGCATGTTCCATCATTTTTCGAGGATATTCCACCTCATTTTTTGTATATTTTTGTCAATAGGTGCGTTTAATCTTTCACATTCCTCAATCTTTTCAAATACAACTTTCAGGTTTTGGGAAAGCTGTACGGTGTTGGAATACAGGAGAACATTCTAAAAAAAAGAGTCTGTATCTGGCATTTGCCAGATACAGACTCCTCTTCATAATTCTATTTTATTTTCCTGCATCCACAAAGCTCAGTCCCTCTGCCAGGGTCTGGCCATCTGCCTTGATGGTGATGGTCTCTGCATTCATATTCTCACAGAAGGTGTTTGCTACTGCCTGCAGAACCTTTTCCTGGTTCTCGGACGGGAACTGGTTTAATTCCAGGGTTGCTTTCTCTGCCATAGTAGTGTCTGCGATTACGCCCGGACCTGCTTCCTGGCTGGCTACGCTGCCCTCAGTGGTGAAGCTGACTGCCTTGGTGCCGTCATCCAGCACTCCGTACTGAATAAGAAGATCTACCAGGCTCTGTGCGTCCAGAGTCTCTACGGAATCCATGGTTCCCTCGATCTTGCTGCCATCCTCACTGATGCTGTATACAGATACCATGGTAAGATTCGACGCATTCTGGTCGACCGGTCTTCCGGTTACAACCCCAGGGCCGGCATCTGCGGTAGACTCAACGACCTCTTCCTGCTGCGGCTCTTTTACCTCACCGGTCTTGTTTTTCTCGGTGGTTGGGGTACATGCTGCTAATGATAAGATCATCATGGCTCCCAGTAAGCCCATGACTAATTTCTTCATGATGATAAAGCCTCCTTGTATGTCTTGTATATTATCCTTTTGCCTTGCGAAACCAGATGTTCAGTTTTGCAAGTGCTTTGACAAGGCTTTCGGTTTCGTCGGGAGTCAGATCCTGCAGGATTGCGTCAATCATGTCGTGGTGGAACTGTTCGTGATGCTCATACGCATGCTTTCCTTTTTCAGACAGCGAAATATAGACTACACGCCGGTCTTCCTTTCCTCGTTCCCGGGTCACGTAGCCTTTCTTCACCAGACTGTTCATGGCTATGGTCAGGGTTCCCACTGTCACAGAAAGCTCTTTTGCTATGGTAGACATATTCTTGGGTTCTCCTGTGCCAATGGCCTGAATTACATGCATATCGTTATTTGTAATATTCTGGAATTCTTCCGTAATGATGGTCTGCTCCTCTAAGTCCATAACATCACGGAACAGTTTTACCAGGGCATCGTTTAATGTCGCGTAAGTATCCACTTTTCTCCCTCACTGCACACGAAGCCTGTCGCTCCGCTCTTGATTATACATGATTTGCTATCTTTCCACAACCGCGTTTTTCTTACAACATTGTGAAAGAATTGTGTTCTTGGTAATGTTTTACTACCCAGTAATCCAGATACTGGCTGCAATTCCGGCCGCCGTAGCAATGAGTGCCCCCGGCACTATGTAGCGGGTCCGGCGCACCTTCACACTGCCAAAATAAATGCTCAGACAGTAAAAGACGGTCTCTGTGCTGCTCATCAGAACTGATGCCGCCATGCCAGTGCGGCTGTCCGGCCCGTACTGCCGGAATAAATCCAGTAAAAGCCCAGTGGCCGCTGAGTTAGAAACCAGACGCACCAGGGTAATGGGTACCAGTTCCCGCGGAATATGCAAAAGCCCTGCTGCCCCTGCGCAGACACTGGTCACCGCATCCAGAAGTCCGGAGGCCCTGACTACTCCTACCGCCGTGATCAGGGCGATCAGGGTCGGCAAAATGTCTGCCACGGTTTTCATGCCACTCTTTGCGCCATCCAGAAAATCATCGAATATCGGGCGATGGGAAATCAGGCCAAACGCAATCACATAGCTGATAACAAAGGGAAGGAGAATTTTAGACAGCCACAGGATCATCGGCGAGTCACCTCCTGGGATTTTACCTGATTGCCAGGAGTCGGTTCTCCTGAGTCATGTTGCCTTCTTCTCCTGTTCCTCCAATCCATAAGCTTGCAAAAAACAACTGCCACCAGCGTAGAAACCGCCGTAGCAGCCAGCGCAGGCCCCAGCACCGCTTCCGGCTGTCTGGACCCATATTGGCTCCGGTAAGCAATCAGTGTTACCGGAATCAGCTGCAAAGATGAAATATTCAGAATCATAAACGTACACATAGACGCTGTGGCCGTGCGCATCCCATCCTCGGAGGCCTGGATGTCCTTTGCCATCTCCTGCATGGCGTTTAACCCTGCAGGTGTTGCCGCCATGCCAAGCCCCAGCATATTCGCAATGATGTTCACCGCAATGGGTTCCCGTGCCGGATGATCCCGCCCAAGTTCTGGAAACAGAAAATCAAGGAGCGGTGTCATGCGCCCG
Organism: Ventrimonas faecis; assembly: GCF_040096075.1. Taxonomy (NCBI): domain Bacteria; kingdom Bacillati; phylum Bacillota; class Clostridia; order Lachnospirales; family Lachnospiraceae; genus Ventrimonas; species Ventrimonas faecis. The sequence goes on along the minus strand of NZ_JBBMFJ010000016.1, from coordinate 20,753 downwards.
GTAAGCCATCCCACCAGTCCGGCCCGGGTTCCGATCTCCATGATGCCACACCAGAATGAAAGAATTCCGAGCATAGTAAGACCCAGACTCACGGATTCTTTTGCAGAGTCCAGAAGAGCCTGGGTCACTTCATTCCATGTTCCATTTAACGCGCCCCACAGCATTCCGGCTAAGAGCATGCCGCCCCAGAGATAGTTAAGCATTCCGGTCACTTCCTGTTCGGATGGTGCTGTCATGCCAGATTCTGGGAACCAGGCATAACACCATTTGCTTTCAATTTATGGAGCTGAGGTCTCATTTATGCCATACTGGGAACACATTTCTTTTCATGACAGTCCTACATGTCATTTTTGTTTGTCAGGCACATCTACAGAATCTGCCTGTCACTTGCTCACGCCAGTACACAGCTTCTGCGTTTTACACCGCTCCCACCAGATCCTGCACCACAGCCTCCACCGTTTCGATCTTATCGGCACGGTAAGCGTTGCTTCCGCAGAATAACAGCGCTTCATTTAACGTGCCCTCTGCCGCGTTGGACAGGGCTTTGGTGATGCAGTACGGGATGTTGGCCGGATCACAGTGCTCCAGGCACTGATAGCAGTGGTTGATCTTTGCTTTCTCACCGCGCTCCTTCATGGCCGTGATCTTCTCCAGGAACGGATTCACAATGGCCCGTCCCGGCATGCCCACCGGACTCTGGGTAATCACGATATCTTCTGCCTTCGCGTTGATATAGGCCTGCTTGTAGCTTTCCGGCGCGTCGCATTCTTCGGTAGTGACAAAACGGGTTGCCACCTGCACCGCATCCGCGCCAAGCTCCATGGCGTGCTCCACATCCGCACGGGTGTAGATACCGCCTGCAATGGCTACCGGAATGTGTTTCTGGTATTTCTCTTCAAACTGCTTCACTACCTTCATAATACCGCGGATTTCTTCATCATACAGATCCTGATGATAGGTGTGGGGCACATCCTTTGTGTCTGCGCCATAGCGGCTTAAATCCTCTCTGGAAAAGCCCAGATGACCGCCCGCCAGCGGTCCCTCAATCACTAAAAGATCCGGGATGCGTTTGTACTTGCGGTCCCACATCTTGCAGATGACCATGGCAGATTTTGCGGTAGAAACGATTGGCGCGATCTTGGTCTTTGCCCCCTCCACAAGCTCCGGCAGGGAAACCGGAAGTCCGGCTCCGGAAATGATGATATCTGCTCCGGCCTTCACCGCCTCTTTCACATACTGGGCGTAATTGCGGGTTGCCACCATAATATTAAATCCAATGATCCCTTTCGGCGCAATCTCCCGTGCTTTCTTCAGTTCCTCCCCAATGGCGCGCAGGTTTGCTTCCATCGGCGCCTTTAAAAACTCCGGATCCTTAAATCCGATCTGCGCTGTGGAAATGATACCGATACCACCGGCCTTTGCCACTGCGCCTGCTAAGGAGTGCAGGCTGATACCGACTCCCATTCCCCCCTGAATAATGGGGTATTTTGCTGTAAGATCACCAATCTTCAATGCTTTCATTATGCTCATGCGCTTCTCCTTAAGCCAGCAGCGGCAAACTCTGGCACATGGACTCTCACGATTTTCCACGTCAGCCTGCCGCCGCTGACATTTACATATTCCGGAATCTCTGGTAACGGGACTCGCGGATCTCTTCCTTTGTCTTGCCGCTGTAACGCTCAAAGAATGCGGTCATGCTCTGTCTCATATGCTCTGCCAGCACCGGCATGGTCTCGATGGTTGCCGGTTCCTGCTCCGGGATCACATGCTCGATCAGGCCGCGCTCATAAAGGTCTGATGCCGTAATCTTCATGACTCTGGCTGCATCCGGCGCCTTCTTGCTGTCCTTCCAGAGGATGGAGGCAAAGCCCTCCGGGGAAAGAATGGAATAGATGGCGTTCTCCAGCATCCATACCTCGTTGGCCACCGCCATAGCCAGTGCACCGCCGCTTCCGCCTTCCCCGATCACGATAGAAAGTACCGGGACGGTCAGTGCTGCCATCTCAAACAGGTTGCGGGCAATGGCCTCGCCCTGTCCACGCTCCTCGGCCTCAATGCCGCAGAAGGCGCCAGGCGTATCTACAAAGCAGATTACCGGTCTGCCAAAGGTCTCTGCCTGCTTCATCAGGCGCAGCGCCTTGCGGTATCCGTCCGGGGACGGCATGCCAAAGTTCCGGTGAATGTTTTCCTTGGTGGTACGGCCCTTCTGCTGGCCGATCACCGTTACCGACATACCGCGGAAGGTGGCAATGCCTCCGATGATAGCTCCATCATCACTGAAGTAGCGGTCCCCATGGAATTCCATAAAGTCATCAAACAGCGCATGAATGTAATCCAGTGCCACCGGACGGGCTGCGCTTCTGGAAAGCTGCACCGTATCCCAGGCATTTTTTCCACTCTGTTTCTGTTTTTCCAGATAGTTTTCCACAGACTCGGCAGGTTCTGCCTGCGCACGCTGTGGAGGAACAGCCATTCCCGTTTTCTGGTGCATCCGCAGGATATCTGCCAGCACATCACGCTGATTCTCACGGTCTACAATCTTATCTACAAAACCGTGCTCCAGCAAGAACTCCGCTCTCTGGAATCCCTCCGGAAGCTTCTGACCGATGGTCTGCTGAATGACACGCGGTCCTGCAAAGCCGATCAGCGCGTTCGGTTCTGCCAGAATGATATCCCCTAACATGGCAAAGCTTGCTGTCACACCGCCGGTGGTCGGGTCAGTCAGAACGCTGACAAAGAGCTGGCCTGCCTCATGATGCTTTTCCAGGGCTGCGGAAGTCTTGGCCATCTGCATCAGAGACACAATGCCCTCCTGCATTCTCGCGCCGCCGGAGCAGGCAAAGATGATGACCGGTAGCTTTTCCTTGGTCGCGCGCTCCACCATGCGGGTAATCTTCTCGCCCACCACATGGCCCATGCTGCTCATGATAAACCGGGCGTCGCAGATACCAATGGCGGTCTCAAAGCCTTTGATGGTTCCCTTACCGGTTACAATAGCTTCCTGAAGTCCGGTCTTCTCCTGGGCTGCCTGAACCTTCTTCTCATAGCCCGGGAAATCTAACGGATTGGAAAACTCCATCTCCTTATTCCACTCTTCAAAACTGCCCTCATCCAGCAGCATCTCGATACGGCGGTATGCATGCACGCGGAAATATCCGCCGCACTTCGGACAGACATACAGATTGTTGCGCACATCTTCCACATAGATCGGCTGGCCGCACTTGTTGCACTTCTTCCAGAGGCCCTCCGGAATGTTCGGCTCATCCTCATTCTTGGCCTTGCGGTGAGTGTCGATCATGGTATATGTCTTTTTGAACATATTTTTAAACATATCGGATTCTCCATAACATTCATTACTTGTAACTGTTCAGTACCCTCACAATTACCATTACTTACAGTATTCCGGGAACTGATCCGGGATAAAGCCGGTGTCGATCTTGTGTCCATCCTGGTAGACCGGATTGCTTAAAATCTCAAACTGGAAGTCCAGGTTGGTGTCAATGCCCTCAATGATCAGCTCGCCCAGGGCGCTTCTCATCTTCGCAATGGCCTCCGCACGGTCTTTTCCGTGTACGATCAGCTTCATCAGCATGGAATCGTAGTTGGCCGGAACCTTATACTCATTGTAAATGTGCGTGTCCACGCGGACTCCGTTGCCTCCCGGGATGTGGATGTTGGTAATCTTTCCCGGACACGGCATGAAGTTCTTTGCCGGATTCTCCGCGTTGATGCGGCACTCAATGGCATGTCCCTGAATGTGGATATCATCCTGGGTCACGCTTAACTTCTCTCCTGCTGCCACACGGATCTGCTCTTTGATCAGATCCAGGCCGCTCACCAGCTCGGTCACCGGATGCTCCACCTGGATTCGGGTGTTCATCTCCATGAAGTAGAAGTTTTTATTTTTATCTAACAGGAATTCAATGGTTCCCGCATTTTCATAGCCAACGGCCTTCGCTGCCCTTACAGCGGTCTCACCCATCTTTTTGCGAAGCTCCTCGGAGATTGCAATGGACGGGGACTCCTCCAGCACTTTCTGGTGGCGACGCTGAATGGAACAGTCACGCTCCCCTAAGTGCACGACGTTGCCGTACTTGTCCGCCATAATCTGAAATTCAATATGACGCGGATTCTCCACAAAACGCTCCAGGTACATGGTATCGTCAGAGAAGCCCTTCACGGACTCCATCTGCGCGTTCTGGAAGTTGGCCTCAAAGTCCTCCTCACTCCAGGACACACGCATGCCTTTTCCACCGCCGCCGGAGGATGCTTTGATCATGACAGGGAATCCAATCTCCTTTGCCATCTTTAACGCTTCCTCTACGGTGTAAACCGGCTCTTTACTGCCCGGAACGACCGGAACCCCGGCCTCCACCATGGTCTTTCTGGCTGCGGACTTGTTGCCCATCTTGTTGATGATCTCCGCGGACGGACCAATAAAAGCGATGTTACATTTCTGGCACAGCTCCGCGAACCGCGCGTTCTCGGAAAGGAATCCGAATCCCGGATGGATGGCCTCTGCCTTCATGGCTACGGTAGCCGCCAGAATACGCTCCATATTCAGGTAACTCTGGCTGGACGGTGCCGGTCCGATACAGATGGCCTCGTCTGCCAGCAGGGTGTGCAGACTGTCGCGGTCTGCCTCTGAGTATACTGCCACGGTCTTGATTCCCATCTCGCGGCAGGCTCTTATGATTCTTACCGCAATCTCGCCGCGGTTCGCGATTAAGATTTTATCAAACATTCCCGTACCTCAACTCTGCGATTCCCCGACCTTACTGGATCACAAAGGTCAGCTCTGCTGATACTGCAACCTTTCCTTCTGCGTTGGTCGCAACGGCCTTGCCTACGCCGACCGGGCCTTTGCGCTTGATGATCTCGCACTCCAGCTTTAAGCGGTCCCCCGGCAGTACCATCTGTTTGAATTTCGCGTTGTTGATCGCACCGAAAAATGCGGTCTTGCCCTTGTTCTCCGGCAGGCTTAAAATGGCTACCGCGCCAACCTGTGCCAGCGCCTCGATCATCAGCACGCCCGGCATAACCGGCTGTCCCGGAAAATGACCGTTGAACTGCGGCTCGTTAAAGGTAATGGATTTATAGCCAACCGCGCGTACGCCCGGCTCCAGCTCATCGATAAAATCGATCAGCAGAAACGGATGTCTGTGCGGAATGATCTCCTGGATCTCTTTGATTCCCAGTCTCATAATATATCCTCCTATCGGATGCGGAACAGCGGCTGTCCGTACTCTACCACGTCTTCGTTGTTTACCAGAACTGCCTCTACCACACCGTCATACTCACTCTCGATCTCGTTCATCAGCTTCATGGCCTCAATGATGCCAAGAACCTGACCTTTCTTTACGGTATCGCCTTCTTTTACAAATGCCTCTGCCTCCGGAGAAGCGGAAGAATAGAAGGTTCCTACCAGCGGAGAAGTCACAACCTTGTCAGAACCAATGTCCAGGGTGCTCTCCTTCTTCTCCTCTGCAGCCTTTTCCGGTGCCTCAGATACTGCAGCCGGAGCTGCTGCCATCTGCATCGGCATTGCGCCCATCATCGGTGTGGCCGGCTGAGAAATCACAACCGGAGCAACCGGAGCCTGCGCTACGTTTTTTTTCTTTTTCTTTTTGAGCACCAGCTTCTGGTCGCCCTCTTCATATACAAAACTGGTCAGGCCGTTATCGGAAACAGCCTGAATCAGTGTTACGATCTCATCAATCGTCATACTATACCTCCTGGAGACTTATGTCTCATAACGATTCTGTAGCCTTGCGGTTCCTATGCCTGAAATTTTCTTACCAGCAGGGTTGCGTTGTGTCCGCCGAAGCCCAGGGAATTGGAGATTGCGCAGTTTACATCCATCTGCACGCCCTCGCCCTTGCAGTAATCCAGATCACACTCCGGATCATCCTTCTCAAGGCCTGCGGTTGCGTGAACATAACCCTCCTGAATGGACTTGACACAGGTGATGAATTCCACGCCGCCTGCAGCACCTAAAAGGTGTCCGATCATAGACTTGGTGGAGTTGATCTTGGTCTTGTACGCGTGATCACCCAGCGCAATCTTGATGGCCTTAGTCTCGAATAAATCATTGTGGTGGGTGCTGGTGCCGTGGGCGTTGATGTAATCGACATCCTCCGGCTTCATGCCAGCGTCTGCGATGGCCATCTCCATAGCCTTTGCCGCGCCGCTTCCGTCCTCAGCCGGGGAAGTGATGTGGTAAGCGTCACCGGTTGCGCCGTAGCCAGCCAGCTCTGCGTAAATCTTTGCGCCTCTTGCCTGTGCGTGCTCTAAGGACTCTAAGACAACAACGCCTGCGCCCTCGCCCATGATGAATCCGCCGCGCTCTGCGTCAAACGGAATGGATGCCCGGGCCGGATCGTCGGTGGTGTTTAATGCCGTCAGGGAAGTAAATCCTGCCACACCGATCGGGGTAATGCTTGCCTCAGCGCCGCCTGCTACCATCACGTCCGCATCGCCATACTGGATGGTACGGAATGCCTCACCGATGGAGTGAGTACCGGTTGCGCATGCGGTCACCACGTTGATGCATTTGCCCTTCATGCCAAACTGGATGGAGACATTTCCTGCTGCCATATTGCTGATCATTAACGGAACCAGAAGCGGATTCACGCGGCCCGGTCCTTTTTCCAGAAGCTTCTTGTACTCGCGCTCGATGGACTGCAGACTTCCGATACCGGAACCAATGCTTACGCCCACGCGGAACGGGTCTTCCTGGCTCATATCAAGGCCTGCGTCCTCAACGGCCTGTCTGGTTGCTGCTACTGCGAATTGGCAGAACTGCTCCATTCTCTTTGCTGCCTTCGGATCCATGAACTGCTTCGGATCAAAGTCCTTAACCTCTGCGGCCAGCTTTGCCTTGTAATCTGTGGTGTCAAAATAGGTGATCGGCGCGATGCCGACTTTCTTTTCTTTTAAACCATTCCAAAATTCTTCTACACTGTTGCCGATCGGGGTGATGGCACCCATGCCGGTTACTACTACTCGTCTGCTCATATCTGTTCTCCTATATTAGATCGCCATTCCGCCGTCTACGCAGATGACCTGTCCCGTAATGTACTTTGCTTCGTCAGATGCCAGAAATGCTACCAGATTTGCCACATCCGCAGTCTCACCGAATGTTCTCATCGGAATCTGGGCATTGATGCTTTCCTTGATGGTGTCAGACAGCACATCCGTCATATCGGTCTTGATAAAGCCCGGCGCCACTGCGTTGCAGGTAATTCCGCGGCTTGCCATCTCTCTTGCCACTGCCTTGGTCATGCCGATGATGCCTGCTTTGGAAGCACTGTAGTTTACCTGTCCTGCATTTCCCATAACACCGGATACGGAAGAGATATTTACGATATGTCCGCTCTTCTGCTTTAACATCTGACGGGAAATGTGCTTGATGCAGTTGAACGCGCCCTTTAAGTTGGTATTTAACACTGCGTCAAAATCTTCCTCGCTCATCTTCATCAGCAGGTTGTCACGGGTGATTCCGGCGTTATTTACCAGAATGTCCACACGGCCGTAGGTCTTCACCACATAAGCCATCATCTCTGCTGCCTTGTCATAGTCAGACACGTTGCACTGCAGGGCTTCTGCCTTGCCGCCCAGTGCCTCGATCTCTTTTACAGTCTCCTCAGCCTTTGCTGCGGAACCGTTATAATTGACAACAACGGTTGCTCCCTTTGCTGCCAGGGTCTTCGCGATTTCTTTTCCGATGCCGCGGCTTGCGCCGGTCACCACTGCGATCTTGCCAGTTAACATTCCTTCAGTTCCTCCACAACTTTTGCCACGTCATCCAGTTTCTCTATATTAAGAACCTTTACGGTTCTGTCGATCTTTCTCATAAATCCGCTTAAGGTTTTGCCCGGTCCGATCTCCACGAAGGTATCCACGCCGTCAGCCAGCATGGTGCGCACACTCTGCTCCCATCTGACAGAAGAAGAAACCTGTTTGGTCAGAAGCGGCTTTACCTCTGCTGCGTCCGTTACATACTGCGCGGTCACATTGGCCACATACGGGATCTGCGGGGTATGTACCTCCACCTGCTCCAGCACCTCACCCAGCTTCTCGCCTGCACCGGTCAGCATGCGGGAATGAAACGGTCCGCTTACATTTAACATGATGGTACGCTTTGCACCAGCTTCTTTCAGCTTTTCGCAGGCAGTTTCTACTGCCTCTTTCTTTCCGGAAATAACAATCTGTCCCGGACAGTTGTAGTTTGCGATCTGTACGCCTTCGATATCAGCAATGGTTTCCTCAATTGCCGCTGCATCCATAGCCAGAACCGCTGCCATAGCGCCCTGTCCTGCCGGAACTGCCTGCTGCATCAGGATTCCTCTCTGTCTTACTGTTGCGATGGCGTCCTTCTCGCTCATAACACCGGCAGCATAGAGTGCGCAATATTCACCCAGGCTTAAGCCTGCGGTCACATCCGGCTTTACGCCCTGTTCTTCCAGTACCTTGGTCATGGCAATGCTGGTGGTCACCATCGCTGCCTGGGTATACTCGGTGATATCCAGACGGTCATTCTCCGTAAAGCAAAGCTCCGGAACGGAGAATCCCAGAATATCACTCGCCAGGTCAAAGGTCTCTTTTCCGGCCTTTGTCTGCTCATAGAAATCCTGTCCCATGCCGCATACCTGCGCGCCCTGTCCCGGGTAAATAAATGCGATCTTACTCATCACTCTTGCTCCTTTTTTATTCAAATACTCTGTTTCTGTCTGTTCTGCACAGCTTCCTTCCGTAGCACGCTTTACTTGCGGCCCAGAAGCGCTTCTGCCTGTGCCATCATCTCATCGATCATTTCCTTGCAGGTCTGTTCTTTGGAAACCATGCCTGCAATCTGTCCTGCCATTACGGTTCCGTTGGTGACATCACCTTCCTGAACCGCTTTGCGAAGAGTTCCGAGGGTTAAATACTCCAGCTCCTCAAAGCTCTTGCCTTCGTTTTCCAGCTTCACATACTCTCTGGTCATCTGGTTTCTTAAGCAGCGTACCGGATGTCCGTGGGTACGGCCAGTTACGGTGGAATCAATATCCTTTGCCTTTAAGACACGATCCTTGTAGTTCTGATGCACGGTACATTCCTTTGCAACCAGGAAACGGGTTCCCATCTGAACAGCCTCTGCGCCCAGCATAAATGCTGCCGCGATGCCGCGTCCGTCACCGATACCGCCTGCTGCGATGACCGGAATGGAAACAGCGTCCACAACCTGCGGAACCAGGGTCATGGTAGTTGCCTCACCGATGTGTCCTCCGGACTCGGTTCCCTCTGCCACAACCGCGTCTGCGCCGTAGCGCTCCATTCTCTTTGCCAGAGCTACGGAAGCTACAACCGGGATTACCTTAATGCCCGCTGCCTTCCACATCTCCATATATTTCTCCGGGTTTCCGGCGCCAGTGGTTACGACCTTTACGCCTTCCTCCACAACAACCTTTGCTACCTCATCGGCATACGGGCTCATCAGCATGACGTTTACGCCAAAGGGCTTGTCGGTTACTGCCTTTACCTCGCGGATGTAATTGCGGATTACCTCTGCCGGAGCGTTTGCTCCGCCAATCAGGCCCAGACCGCCTGCTGCAGATACTGCTGCTGCCAGATGGCTCTCTGCCACCCATGCCATACCACCCTGAATGATCGGGTGCTCAATGCCTAAGAGTTCTGTAATTCTTGTTTTCATCTGACTCCTCCAACTTCCCGCTTTTTACATTACTGTTCACACGTTGTGCAAACAGTAACGGGATTTTGCCGATGCTTCGCATTCCAAATCGGCAAAATCTGCTACCATCACTGTATCATACGGAATTTTCAGTTCAGAAAATTCCTACCCGTGAACTGTAACTACTCCACCAGACGTGTCGCAGGCACAAGCCTGATGTGCTGTCTAAAAAAGGGTGCAGGGCTTACGCCTCTACACCTTTCTCCTTCAGGTAATTCATAACATCGCCAACGGTCAGCAGGTTCTGCAGATCATCAGACGGGATCTCTACAGAGTACTCATCCTCAAGAGCCATAACTAACTCGAACAGGTCCAGGGAATCAGCGCCTAAATCCTCTTTGAAGGAAGAAGCCTCGGTGATGCTGTCTGCATCTACGCTTAACTGGTCTGCAATGATTTCTTTCATCTTCTCTAACATAATTTTGATCTCCTTTAATATGAAATGTTTTCTTTTATAATTTGAAGGAACCGGATTTGGTTCCATACTACCAGGTTAACAAAACAGCGCCCCAGGTGAGGCCGCCGCCAAAGCCCGCCAGCACCAGCTTATCCCCCCGGGTTAACTTTCCTTCCCGGTTCAACTGGTCTAACAGGATCGGCACCGTCGCGCCGGAAGTATTTCCATACTTGTCAATGTTCATGGGCACCTTGTCAAAGGGCTGCTTTAACCGCTTGGCCACCGCCTCGCAGATCCGGTAATTGGCCTGATGCAGAACGAAGTACTTAATCTCCTCAATATCCGTTTTGCTCTCGGAAAGCACCTGATGGATGCACTCCGGAACCTTCTTTACCGCAAACTTGAATACCTCCTGACCATTCATGTAGATGTATCCAAGCTCCGGAGTTTTTCCATTCAGGAAATTTCCCTCGCTGCGGGCCAGACAGGAAAGCACCATGCCTCTGGCTCCGTCGGACCCCATGACCGTGTGAATGATACCAGCTTCCTCATCCGCCTGGATGACTGCCGCCCCCGCGCCATCTCCGAACAGAACACAGGTTGCCCGGTCACTCCAGTCGGTCAGCTTGCTTAAGCAGTCTGCGCCGATAATAAGTCCGGTCCGGTACACTCCAGCCTGAATAAAAGCCTGAGCAGTACTGAGCGCGATCTCAAAGCCGGAACATGCGGCACTGATGTCAAACGCCATGGCGTGAACCGCGCCAATGGCCGCCTGTACCTCGCAGGCTCCATTTGGGAAACAGTGATCCGGTGAGGATGTCGCAAGCAGAATAAAATCGATCTCCTCTGCCGATACCTTTGCGTCTTCCAGGGCACGCTCTGCCGCTCTGGACGCCAGCACGCTGGTGCCTTCCGTCTCCGCGATCCGGCGCTCATGGATTCCCGTGCGGGTAACGATCCACTCGTCACTGGTCTCCACAACCCCTGCCAATTCTTCATTCGTCACAATCCGCTCCGGAACATAAGAACCGGTTCCAATAATTCTGCCTGTCATGCTCGTACCTGTTTCCTCTTGAATTCGTGCTGTCTCTTGTCACAACAGCCTTCTATTTACTTTTAATTTCAAATGTTTTGATATTCAAAGTATTTTGACGTTTTATATCTTATAGAATAAAAAGAGTTTTGTCAAGCAATATTTCCCGACAAAACTCTTCTTTATTATTATTTTATTTCAGCCTGTTCATCCTTTAAAAGACGCATCATCAGAACCACCACATGCTTGCGGTCCTTATTCAGTGCCTCCCACTCGCATACAGGAAAATCTTTTGCGGTATTCGCTTCCGGATCATCCTCAACCAGACTTAAAAATTCCGAACACTTCATGCCGAATGCCTGACTGATCTTGGTCAAAGTGTCAATGCTGACGGTACTCCGCTTGTTAAACATCGTTGTAAGAGTCGATTGTTTAATCCCACTTAACTGGGAAAGCCGGTAACGGCTGTACCCCCTCTGCTTCATCAGCTCTTCTATCTTCGCCAGCAGCCTTTCGTTCTCCATGATGTCATATCTCCTTCTCCTTTGAATATCTCTATCTTATTGGATTTCGAAGACATGCCATAGATTTAATATTTTGATAATATAAGACGGAATTTTGGTATAATTTGCCATTTTTTTGCCGCAAACTCGGATCGGACTTTCCTTTTCCTCATTCTGATCCAAATTTGCGGCCGACATTTCCGATCAGTTATTGTTCCTTCTGCTCCGTCAGCATGCGGTACACATCCCGTTTTGCGATTCCCCTGTCCTTCGCCACCTGCTTCATGGCCTCTTTCCGGTCAATGTCCTGGTTCAGATAGAGATCCATATGCTCCTCCAGACTCATCTCTTCCCAGGATTTCTGCTGCTCCGCCTTTAGCTCTCCGATGCTCTTTCCCTCAATCACGATGACACACTCGCCCTTCGGCTCCTCGGTCCCGTAGCGCTCCAGTGCCTCCGCGAAGGTGGTCCGGTAAGCTTCCTCATACTTTTTGGTCAGCTCCCTGCAGATGGTAATGCGGCGGTCCGCTCCCAGCGCATCAGAAAGTTCCTGCAGAGTCCTCACCAGATGATGCGGCGCCTCATACACGATCATGGTACGGGTTTCTGTCTTTAATTCCTCCAGAATCCACTGACGCTCCTTTTTATCCACCGGAAGAAAAGCCTCAAAGCAGAACCGTCTCGTAGCCAGTCCGGATATGGTCAGCGCTGTAATGCAGGCTGCCGGCCCCGGAAGGGACGTCACCTCAATGCCCGCCTCATAGCACTGCTTCACCAGCTCCTCGCCCGGATCAGAAATACCCGGTGTTCCGGCGTCTGTCACCAGCGCAATGTTCACGCCCTGACGCATCTGCTCCACCAGATAGCGTGCCTTGTCAATTTTGTTGTATTCGTGATAGCTTGTCATCGGGGTCTTGATCCCGAAATGGTTCAGCAGCTTAATGCTGTGTCTGGTATCCTCTGCGGCAATCAGGTCTGCTTCCTTTAAAGTATTGAGTACGCGCAGCGTAATATCATCCAGATTTCCGATGGGTGTCGCGCAAAGATATAACTTGCCTGCTGCCTTTTCCTGCTCAGCCATAATTTCCTCCTGCCACTGTTTTCTCTAATATCCATACACATCGTAAATTTCCTGTGTGTACACGCCCGGCTCCTTGTATACAATGATCGGGGCCTCTACCTTCATCATGGACTTTCCACCGCGCACCGCCTCGATCAGCACCATATTGGCTTCCTTATCCGCAAACGGATGCACCAGCTTCATGCGCTTTGGCTCCAGCTTATAGGTCTTTAAGGCCGTGATGATCTCCACCAGCCGGTGCGGCCGGTGTACCATATAAAAACGCCCGCCGCTTTTTAAGAGCAGCGATGCTTCCCGGCACACATCATCCAGCGTGCAGAACACCTCATGCCGCGCAATGGCCTTTGGCAGATCCGGATTCTTCAGCCCGTGATTGTCGTTCATGTAAGGTGGATTGGAGGTAACCACATCAAAAGAAGCCTTGCCGAACAGGCGGCTGGCTTCTTTGATGTCTCCTCTTACGATGTCTACCCGGTCCTCCAGCTGATTCAGGCGGACGCTGCGGCCTGCCATCTCAGCCACCTCCTCCTGAATCTCCAAACCGGTAAAATGCTTTCCATTCGTTTTTGCCTCCAGAAGGATCGGGATGATTCCCGTTCCGGTACCCAGATCCACTGCCACTTCGCCCTCTTTTACCTGTGCAAAACCAGACAGCAGCACAGCATCCATGCCAAAACAGAAGCCTTTCTTTTTCTGGATGATGCGGTAACCGTTTCTCTGCAGATCATCGATCCGCTCATCCTCACCGCAGATCACATTATTCATTCAGCTTTGATTTTCCTTCCTTTTTCTCAAGTGCCTCCAGCTTCTTCAGTTCATGGTCCTCCGCCTGCTCGCCCTTGCCTTTTCTGCGGCGCGGCTTGAACTTTAACTGCTCTACCTTGTACTCTCGGATCTCTTTCTCATCTTTTTCCACGGTCACAATGACCTTTACCAGCTGGCGCAGCACATTTACGCTCTGCACCTCACCCTTTAACCCGTCGTCGGTAGTTACATAATCACCCACACCCGGAAGCTTGCTGTTTAAATACTCGTAAGTTTCTTCCTCATTCTTTAAGCAGCACATCAGACGTCCGCAGACACCGGAAATCTTGGTCGGATTTAAAGAAAGATTCTGCTCCTTTGCCATCTTGATGGATACCGGAATAAACTCGGACAGATAAGAATGACAGCAGAGCGCTCTTCCGCAGATTCCAACACCGCCTACAATCTTGGTCTCGTCTCTCACGCCCACCTGGCGCAGCTCAATTCTGGTCTTAAATACAGACGCAAGATCCTTGACCAGTTCACGGAAATCAATCCGCCCATCCGCTGTGAAATAAAAAAGAATCTTATTGTTGTCAAACGTGTACTCCACATCGATCAGCTTCATCTCCAGCTTATGCTTGCGAATCTTTTCCTGACAAATTTTAAAGGCATCCTTTTCTTTTTTACGGTTTGCCTCTTCACGGGCAATGTCATCCTTATTGGCCATACGGATGACTGCCTTTAACGGCTGTACCACCTTGTTATCTTCCACATCGCGGTTTCCCAGTACGACATGGCCGTACTCAATACCGCGGGCCGTCTCTACAATGACATGGTCGCCATTTTTAATTTCCAGCTTTCCCGGAGAAAAATAATAAATCTTTCCTGCCGTGCGAAAGCGTACTCCAATTACTGTTACCATATTTTCTATCTCCTATCTGTTCCTGGCATGCTCCTGTCACGGTTCACGCCTGCGGTCAATCTGCTCTTTCATTACCAGAAGCATCAGCTCCATGGCCAGTTCCATATTTACATTCGCGTCCAGACGGACACGCGCTTTGTCGATGGCCTCTAAAATCTTCTCCAGCCCTTCATACGAACACTTCTGACTAATCTCGTTGATGCTGCTGTACTCATCCTTAAAAATGAGCTGGTTCATATCCCGCGCTACCTTATAAAGCAGCACATCCCGGTACCAGAGCTGCATAAAATCCAGGCACTCGTAAATGTCCAGATTTTCCTCTTTCATCTTCCGGATGTAATCCAGCAGCTCGGAAATATCCATCTCCTTCACATGTTTTAAAAGATGAAGCATCTCACCATGCAGAAGCTTAAAATCCTCGGAAGACGCCAGCGAAATAGCCTTTCCAAGATTGCCACGGGCAAAAGCCGCATAAATGTCAGCATCTGCCTCCTCCACATGCAGGGTGTCCATCAGATATTTCTTCACGGTAAAATCACGCAAAGGCTTTAATTTCAGCTGCACACAGCGTGACAAAATCGTTGGCAGAAATGCTTCCTGATTGGTAGTTAAAAGCAGGATCACCGCGTAGGACGGCGGCTCTTCGATGGTTTTTAACAACGCGTTCTGTGCCTGCTGCGTCATCTTCTCTGCTTCATCGACAATGTATACTTTATAATAGCTGCTGTATGGACGGATCATGATGGTGTCATTGATCTGCTTTCGGATATCGTCCACTCCGATGGTGCCCGGCTTTTCATGGGACACATAGATCAGATCCGGATGGCTGCCGCTCAATACCTGTTTGCAGGCATGGCATTCCATACAGGGCTCACTTTTCCCTTTCTCACACAGAAGCGTAAGGGCAAAGGCATTCGCCAGGGACTTTCGTCCCATCCCCGCCTCACCGGCCAGAATATAGGCATGAGACACCTTGTTATATTCAATTGCCTTCTGAAAATGTTCTTTTATCTGGTCATGACCAATGATCTCCTGAAAATTCAGCATCGCAGTCACCTCACAATCTCTCTAATTTTAAGGCATATCACCCAAAAGTATAACACACTTTTTCCTTTCAGCCAATGCTCCGCATTCCAAATCGGTAAAATCTGCAGCCACCACTGTACCATACGGCATCTTCCGTTCAGAAAATGTCTGCTATATACATTAACGATCGGCTTCTTCCCGCCGTCCTTCCATCTGGATCCGGTCCGCAATTGCCCGGACACACTCCTCCAATTCCCGGTTTTCAAACGATTCCGTCACATCCAGCCCCTTCAGGCGTTCCGGCGAAAAATCGGCCTCATCTGCCAGAAAGCGCCGGCAGAGTTCTGCGTACTTTGGCTCCTTCTGCTGCCGCTCCCTGGCAAGGGCACGCTCCAGGCGCACACCGTCATCCACCGTCACATACAGCGGAACCAGTGCTTTCTTTCCATAATACTCCCGCAGTTTTTCGTAGGAATCCAGCGTACCGATCACCAGATAACTGTTTTTTGCCAGATCAATCTGCCCGTCATCCACCGTCGCATAGCTCCAGGGGCCAAACACCGTCTGATAGGTCCGCACTTCAATCACCCTGCCAGACTGCTCCAGATTCTTAAGCCGGGTACCATCGATAAAATGATACTCTACGCCTTCCTGCTCCCCGTCCCGCATGGGCCGTGTTGTATAGAGCACAATACTCTTCAGCTCCGGGCACACACTCCGCAGCCGCTTATAAATACTATCCTTTCCCGATGCGCTCTTGCCCATCAGATAAAAAATCTTTCCCATTTCCATTTCCTCCAGACCCGTTTTATCTGCCTTTTTCTCCCGGTGTCCTGTCCTGTTTTCCATTCACTTTTACAACCTGCAGATATTCGGTATTCTGATCCTCCATTCCCTGCACTGGCAGTCCGATATTCCGGTCATACACCACCTGACGGATGATTTCTGCCGTCATGCGCTCTCCCGGTGTAATGATCGGAATCCCAGGCGGATACAGATAAATAAATTCGCCAGAGATCCGTCCCGCGGACTCTTCCAGAGAGACGCGCTCCAAAAGTGCGTTGAAGGCCTCCGCCGGAGTCATGCAGCGTTCCGGTGCACCAGATACCTTTTTCTGCTGCTCATCCCCGTCATTACCGGCCTTTTCTCCTCGAAAATTCCCATTGGCAGCTTCCAGCTTTTTTTTCGCTGTTCCAGCCTTCCGGTCCATTGCCAGCAGCGCCTCCACCAGCCGCTCCAGGTGTTCCTCACTATCTAAAAAAGTCAGAATTGCCACAGCATAATCTGCCCCGCACATTTCCATCTCAATTGCATAATCCCGGCGCAGACACTCGTTCAGCTCTTCTCCCGTCATTCGTCCCTGACAGGAAATTACCAGCTTAGACTCATCCACATCGAATACGCCATGTGCACCACGCTGCTTCCGGTCAAGCAATTTCAGATTCTGCAGCTCTCCCAGGCGTTCCCTCACAGTTCGGATACGCGCCGCAAATGCTGTCATATATTCTGTTCCGTGCTGCTGCATCTCAAAAATACACTGCTCCATCACCGCCATAAACACATACGACGGACTGCTGCTCTGATACATCTGAAGGCACCGCTCCAGGCGGCCGCGGCTGACCCGCTCTCCCTGCAAATGCAGGATTGCCGTCTGGGTCAGGCTTGGCAGTGTTTTATGAAGGCTCTGAATTACCAGGTCTGCCCCACACTGCAGCGCGGATTCCGGAAAGTTCCCTTCCCCGAATGAAAAATGCGCGCCATGGGCCTCATCCACAATCAACGGAATTCCATGATCATGTGCCACCTGCGCGATTCCGCGGATATCAGACACAACACCATCGTACGTCGGTGATACAATCAGAACACACCGGATCTCCGGGTGCTCTGTTAACTTCTTTTCCACATCTTCCGGTTTTATCCCGCCCTGAATCCCCAATTCTTCTATAATTTGTGGATAAACATACTCCGGCTTCAGCGAATTGAGGATAAGCCCATGATACACTGACTTATGGCAGTTTCGGCTCACCAGTATGGTCTCTCCAGGACGCGCTGCCGCGCCGATCGCGCTTAAAATTCCACAGCTGCTTCCATTTACCAAATAGTAGGTATGATCCGCGCCATACACTCTGGCTGCCCATTCCATGGATTCTTTTAAAATGCCCTCTGGGTGATGCAGATTGTCAAACCCGTCAATTTCCGTAATATCAATGGAAAACGGGTTAGGAAAGTCCTGCAACAGTCCGCAGTCCATCTGCCGCTTATGCCCAGGCATATGAAATGCTGCCGCCCCCGAAGCGCTATAGCGCTTTAACCGCTCTCTCAGTAATTCTTCTTTCTTCATCTTTCTTGACAATATCCTTCTTTACTGTTCCTTCTTTTTCGTATAAGTGATTGTAACATAGAATATCTTTACATTCCAACTCATTTTCATTATAATCAAAACGCATAACTGTTCAGTACCCTCACAGTTACGGGCAAAAATCCATTGAAAATTGCCTTCGGCAATGGGATTTTTGCCTGCAAGCCCATGTTTTCATACGGTCAGCGCAGTGAATGCGCAGACCTACTGAACAGTTATCAAAACACATACTATGAAAAGAAAAGAGATGAACTTCCATGCGGGAAATGGAATTTAAAATGGAGCGTCAGGGGCTGGTGAACATTGGCGATGTAGTCGATGTAACCGAACGTGAAGGCTTCAATTACAGTTATATCATTGAACCGGCCGTGGCCATGTCCGGCTGCTATAAATCGCGTGACCGGTTAAAATCGAAAAAGGGCGTCATCAAGGACATCAAGGAAAATGCCCGTGGCTTCTACGTCATTGCAGAATTCGATGAATAAGGAATATAAAAACAGGGTTGTGACAGAAGATCAGTCTTCCATCACAACCCTGTTTTTATCCGGGATCACCAGAACCCTGCGCCACATAGCCACCGGTTCTTCTCCCTTTTTCCAATAGCAGTCCTCCCAGTAACAGTATACCTGGCCGTCCTGCATCATCACAAATTCTACCCGGTCATTACCGGTTGTCTCTTCTCTCTCCCGAAGCTCCGCATCGTCCAGATAGCTCATCTGACCGGATCTGGAGATTACCGCAATCACGCCATAACTGCTCTTCCAGTTTTTCGGACAGTAATTTCCATAAAGCTGGTCACCTTCCTCAGAATAATACAACTGCCAGATGCGTCCCGGAAAACGCTTATGCAGTTCTTCGACTTCCGCATCCGCTTCTGTCAGGGAAAGACGGAATAGCTGACTGTACTGCTTGCCGCGCTCCTTCCCCTTCATCCAGGCACTATAATAAATCCAGTCTCCGACAATGCAGAAACTGTCAATCGATTTACCCATGGATTCAAAGAGCACTTCATTTCCGCCCTTATTGCAGAAAATAGCCTGTCCCTTTCCATTCTCCTGTTCTTTCAGATAATACGAAACACCATCGGACTCATGAGGTGCTGTCTGAATATCCTCAATCCGGTTTCCGGACATCTTAAAGATCCGGTCCCCATACAGATAATTTCCGTCCACATCGGTCTGGAGTTTCCTTCCCAGCGTGTCATACAGGTAAATCTCATCCTGTTCCACAGCCGCATAAATTCCAATCTGCTGTGTCGCAAATGCCGCGTCTACACTGATACGCTGCACAGATCCATACTGCATGATATAGATCCCGTCTTCCCAGAATGTAAAATTATCTACATCCTGCGCAATAATCTCAATCTCCTGATCGGAATTTGCCCGATACAGCGTATGATACAGGGATGGATGAACCTGGGAAAGCTGGCTGTCTTTTCGCTCCGGACACGGTAAATAATAAGTCCAGCCATCACGAGTCTGAATTTCCTCATTGTAATCATGCGTGCCTGCCAGACTGCTTTCCTCCAACGGTATTGTATAGAGAATCTGTCCTGATTCTGAAAGAACTACAGCCTTATCCCCCAGCTGAATCTCTATATTCTCGTTTTTTTCTTCTGTTTCCTCTGTCTGCTGAAACGTCCGCTCAAACGGTGCCTGCAGCAGATCAAGCTGATGCTTTACCTTCCAGATTCCGGCAATAGCAAGTACACTGGCCACTACAAGCAATACCAGCGATCCTATTCTCTTTCCTGCGGAAACCTCCGGTTCCTCCGCATGTTCCCCATCACCTTCCACAATTCCAAGACGATCCTCAATTTCCAGAAGCAGCGATGTCTCATCCAGATTTGCCAGATTCTCCTTCTTTGCTTCCTTGGACTGCATTTTCTCTTCCGCATAGGAGGCCTCGATCATTTCCTTTGTTGCCTCCAGCTTCGTTTCGGCAAGGAAATCAGAACGTTTCAGCAGCCAGTCCAGCGGACTCTTCTCCTTCTGCAGCTGTTCCCCTCGCTGATACGCCTCCATATAAACCTGAACCAGAAGCTCCTTCGTCTTTTCTTCCTGGTTAAAAATCAGCTTGGCATGCCGGTACAGGGATTTGTAGGTCAGGATATACAGATTCTCAAACTCATGAATCCACTTACTCTGTTCTGATACATTCTGTGCCTTTTTTGTCTTCATTCCATCGTCTCCTCTTTGGTCAGAGTATGGTTATAGATCAAACGTAACTATTTAGTAGGTCTGCGCATTCACTGCGCTGACCGTATGAAAACATGGGCTTGCAGGCAAAAATCCCATTGCCGAAGGCAATTTTCAATGGATTTTTGCCCGTAACTGTGAGGGTACTGAACAGTTACGATCAAACAAGATTAATCCGTATCAACAAAAAAGGCGAGAACCTTGCTTAAGGATTCTCGCCTTTTAAATGTACTGAGCGTGCGGGGATTCGAACCCCGGACAACTTGATTAAAAGTCAAGTGCTCTACCGACTGAGCTACACGCCCGTATGCCTTGGACCGGAATCGAACCAGTGACACGAGGATTTTCAGTCCTCTGCTCTACCAACTGAGCTACCAAGGCAAAATTGCGGGGATAGGATTTGAACCTATGACCTTCGGGTTATGAGCCCGACGAGCTTCCAGACTGCTCCACCCCGCGACATTCGCGAAATATGAAGTTGTTGAGTGGGGGAAGGTGGATTCGAACCACCGAAAGCACAGCTAACAGATTTACAGTCTGCCCCCTTTGGCCACTCGGGAATTCCCCCAAAATATTATTTTTTCAAAGCCGATAATCGGACTCGAACCGATAACCTGCTGATTACAAATCAGCTGCTCTGCCAATTGAGCCATATCGGCGAACCAGGTTTTCTTTGAAAGTGGGGCCTATAGGGCTCGAACCTATGACCCTCTGCTTGTAAGGCAGATGCTCTCCCAGCTGAGCTAAGACCCCATAT
>NZ_JBBMFJ010000015.1:0-76268 GCF_040096075.1 Ventrimonas faecis | reverse complement strand
GCCGGGCTTTTCGAAGCTCGGCGTTTTGTGTTGGATATATAAAATGAGCTGCCGCACGTTAGTGCGACAGCCCCTTTCTTTTTGGTTGCAACCCTAATTTTTAAGGTCTTTTTTGAAAATGGTCTTGCCAGGGAAAAGAAAGCGCGGCGGGTGTGATAGAGTGTAATGCATCAAAGGATTTCGTAAATAGTTTGATTTGTGATTGGTTTTGCCTTGTTTTCTTTACCGGAACAGGACTCTTTTCATCCGTTCATAAGGTTAATGCAGGAGTGGACGGTTTTATTGCATGGAGATGAAAAAAATTTCGAAAAGAAAAATGCGCATGAAACGCGCATCCGCGGACGGCGGGTATAATGCGCAGGTTGTGAAACGGATAAGTTTAAACTTATAAGCATAACAAATAATGCTTATAAGTAAAAACTATAAATGTTAATAAGTGAGAAAAACTACATATTCCTCGACTAAAAATTAACAAAACAAAATTCAGAAAAATCCAGACAAATTCCAGTGGAATTCCGGCAGAAACCAGATTCCAAACCATCCGGGAAAAGTGTCGAATACAACATGTTTTTTTACAAAAACAAGAGGCGGTTTCCCTCTGCTAACATCGTCGACGAATTAACAAAAATTCCGGTCAAAAACTGTGAATCTGCCCTGCTTTTCAAGGAAAAAACGATTGTTATATTGTATACAATATGTAATTTTTGATTGTCTGGAACCGCGAATTATGCTATACTGACCATGATGGCAAAACGAGAGATTTTGTCGATAGCAAGTTGAAAATGTATAGAAAGAGGGTAAAGGAAAATGGGATTGGCTACATTTAAAGGCGGCGTTCACCCTTACGAGGGCAAAGAACTGTCCGAGAACAAGCCGGTACAGGTCCTGATGCCGAAGGGAGATCTGGTGTTCCCGATGTCACAGGGAATCGGCGCGCCGGCGAACCCGCTGGTAAAGAAGGGCGACAGAGTCCTGGCTGGTCAGATCATCGGTGAAGCAGGCGGATTCATCTCCGCAAACGTAATCTGCTCCGTATCTGGTACGGTTAAAGCGGTAGAGCCGAGACGTGTTGCCAGCGGCGGCATGGTAAATTCCGTTGTAGTTGAAAACGATGGACAGTATGAAACAGTAGAAGGCATGGGCGCAGACCGTGACCCGGCAACTCTGTCCAAGCAGGAGATCCGCGATATCGTAAAAGCAGCCGGTATCGTAGGTATGGGCGGCGCTGGTTTCCCGACCAACGTAAAGCTGTCTCCGAAGAACGAGGACGCAATTGAGTACATTCTGATCAATGGTGCAGAGTGTGAGCCGTATCTGACATCTGACTATCGCTGCATGATGGAGGATCCGGAGAAGATCATTGGCGGTCTGAAAGTGGTTCTGCAGCTCTTTGACAAGGCTAAGGGCGTGATCGGCATTGAGAACAACAAGCCGGAAGCAATCAAAAAGCTGAAAGAGTTAGTAAAAGACGAGCCGCGCATCGAGGTATGCGAGCTCTTAACCAAGTACCCGCAGGGTGGTGAGCGTTCCTTAATCTACGCAATCACCGGAAGAAAGGTAAACTCCTCCATGCTTCCTGCAGATGCAGGCTGTATCGTGGACAATATTGGTACTGTCATCGCTATCTACGATGCAGTATGCAAGACCACTCCTCTGATCGAGCGTGTCTTCACCGTAACCGGTGACGCCATCGCAGATCCGAGAAACTTCCGTATCAAGATCGGAACCAACACCCAGGAACTGATCGAGGCAGCAGGCGGCTTCAAGACTGAGCCGGAGAAAGTCATTTCCGGTGGTCCTATGATGGGCTTTGCCATGTTCGATTTAGACGTTCCGGTTATCAAGACCAACGGTTCCGTCCTGTGCATGACCAAGGACCAGGTGGCAGCAAATGTGGAGACTCCGTGTATCCGCTGCGGTAAGTGCGTAAGCGCATGCCCGAGCCACATTGTTCCGGTTATGATGATGAAAGCAGCATTAAAGGGCGACTGCGATACCTTTGAGAAGCTCAACGGTATGGAGTGTATGGAGTGCGGAAGCTGTACTTTCGTATGTCCGGCGAAACGTCCTCTGACCCAGGCTTTCAAGGAAATGAGAAAAACGGTTGCAGCCAACCGCAGAAAAAAAGCACAGGGGGGAAAGTAAAACATGGCTAAATTATTTAACGTATCTTCATCCCCGCATGTGCGGAGTGAGGAAACTACCCGCAGCATCATGATGGACGTGGCAATTGCCATGCTGCCGGCCACCGCTTTCGGTGTATTCCAGTTCGGCCTGCATGCCCTGCTCGTTATCATTGCTACCGTATTTGCCTGCGTAGTCAGCGAGTATGCATTTGAGAAAGTAACCAAGAAACCAATTACCATCAGCGATTTCAGCGCCGTTGTAACCGGTATGATCCTGGCTTTAAACTGCCCGTCTGAGATTCCGTTATGGATCCCGATGCTCGGCGGTGTGTTCGCCATCGTGATCGTAAAACAGATCTACGGCGGCCTTGGCCAGAACTTCATGAACCCGGCACTGGCAGCAAGATGCTTCCTGCTCATCTCCTTCGCAGGCAAGATGTCTTCCTTCACTCTGGATGGCGTAACCACCGCTACTCCTCTGAACGTGATGAAGACTGCATGGAAGGCTGGCGAGTCCAACCTGGGCGTAGATCTTATGGCTATGTTCATCGGTAAGATTCCAGGAACCATCGGTGAGGTTTCTGTAGTAGCCCTGTTAATCGGCGCTGCTTACCTGGTATTTAAGAAAGTAATTTCCCTGCGCATTCCGTTAACCTACATCGCAACGGTCGCAGTATTCGTATTCATCTTCGGCAGACAGGATCTGAACTTCGTTCTGGCTCACATCTGCGGCGGCGGACTGATCTTCGGTGCCTTCTTCATGGCAACCGACTATGTAACCAGCCCGATTACCCCGAAGGGACAGATCGTATTCGGTATTCTGCTTGGCGTGCTGACCGGAACATTCCGTCTGTTTGGTGGTTCCGCAGAGGGTGTTTCCTACGCAATCATCATCAGCAACCTGCTGGTTCCGCTGATTGAGCGCTATACCCTTCCGGTAGCATTTGGAAAGGAGGGCAAAAAGGCATGAGTAAAGGTGGATTTATGAAAGACGCCGTAATCCTGTGTGCTATTACCCTTGTGGCAGGCGCATGTCTGGGCGGCGTTTATGAGATGACAAAAGCTCCGATCGACGCAGCAAACCTGGCAGCGAAAGAGGCAGCTTACCGTACCGTATTCCCGGACGCAGCAAGCTTCGACGCAGGTGACCTGGCAGACAAGATCCCGGCAGCAAACGAGGAGATCGCAGGCCTTGGTTATGGCAAGGTAAGCGTAGATGAGGCTGTTACCGCAAACGATGCTTCCGGCGCAGCAGCAGGCTATGTTGTTACCGCTACCTCCAACGACGGTTTCGGCGGCGCGATCACCGTTTCCGTAGGTATCCAGTCTGACGGCACCGTAAATGGTATCGAGTTCCTGACCCTGGCTGAGACCGCAGGTCTTGGTATGAATGCTCAGAAGCCTGAGTGGAAAGGTCAGTTCGCAGGCAAGAAGGCAGATGTGTTCTCCGTAACCAAAGACGGCGCATCTTCCGATGATCAGATCAACGCAATCAGTGGCGCGACCATCACTTCAAGAGCAGTCACGAATGCGGTGAATGCGGCAGTTTATTTTGTAGATAACTGCCTGGCACAGTAGGAGGTAGGAAGTCATGAATAAATGTATCGAACGTTTATACAACGGTATTATTAAAGAGAACCCGACCTTCGTCCTGATGCTTGGTATGTGTCCGACTCTGGCAGTAACCACCACCGCGATCAACGGTATCGGTATGGGACTGTCCACCACGGCGGTTCTGGTTTTCTCTAACCTTATTATTTCCGCACTGCGGAAGATTATTCCGGATCGTGTACGTATTCCGGCATACATCGTAATCGTAGCATCCCTGGTTACCATCGTTCAGTTACTGCTTCAGGCCTATGTACCGAGCCTGTACAGCGCACTGGGTATCTACATCCCGCTGATCGTTGTTAACTGTATCATCCTGGGCCGTGCAGAGGCATATGCAGCAAAGAACGGCCCGATCGAGTCCGCATTCGATGGTATCGGTATGGGCCTTGGTTTCACCGTAGGCTTAACCTGTATCGCAATTGTGCGTGAGCTCATTGGCGGTGGTTCCTTCTTCGGCATGGAGATCATTCCGGAGGACTTCCACGTAACCATCATTGGCCTGGCACCGGGCGCATTCTTCGTACTGGCATGCCTGACCGCACTGCAGAACAAGTTCAAGGCACCGAGCGCAACCAATGGTTCCGTACCGCAGTCCACTCTGGCATGCGGCGGCAACTGCGCAGCCTGCAGCGGTTCTGCATGTTCCTCTAACCACTCTGTCCTGGAAGAGAAAAAAGCAGAAGAGCTGAAGAAAGCAGAAGAGGCCAAGAAGGCAGCAGCTGCAGCGGTTCTGGCTAAGAAGCAGGCAGCAGAGGCAGCCAAGGCAGCAGCTGAGGCTGAAAAGAAAGACGAATAGGAGGGACAGGTAGATGAAAGAATTAATTTTAATTATTGTCGGATCTGCTCTGGTTAACAACATCATCCTGAGCCAGTTCCAGGGCCTGTGTCCGTTCCTTGGTGTTTCCAAGAAGGTTGACACCTCCATTGGTATGGGTGCAGCCGTTATCTTCGTAATTACGCTGGCAAGTATTGCTACGAACCTCGTATACTCTCTGGTGCTGGTTCCGCTGCACTTAGAGTACTTACAGACGATTGCCTTCATTCTGGTAATTGCAGCACTGGTACAGTTCGTTGAGATGTTCTTAAAGAAGAGCATGCCAAGCCTGTACTCCGCGCTGGGTGTATTCCTTCCGCTGATTACGACCAACTGTGCAGTTCTGGGTTCTGCCCTGACCAACGTACAGAAGGGTTACAACTTCATTTTCAGTGTAGCAAACGGATTCGGTACTGCGGTTGGTTTCACCGTCGCAATCGTACTGCTGGCAAGCATTCGTGAGAGTATTGAAGACAATGACATCCCATACAATTTCCAGGGTTCTCCGATCGTTCTGATTACCTCTGGTCTGATGGCGATTGCCTTCATGGGCTTCTCCGGACTGATTTAATGGGAGGTAGTAGAATATGACAGGTTTGCTTTTAGCGGCAGTTGTCATCGGTGCCATCGGTATCATTATCGGTGTGCTGCTGGGAATTGCCAGTGAGAAGTTTAAAGTTGAGGTTGACGAGAAAGAAATTCTGGTGCGTGCAGAACTTCCGGGCAACAACTGTGGTGGTTGTGGTTTCCCGGGATGTGACGGTCTGGCAGCAGCAATCGCTGCAGGCACCGCTCCGGTTAACGGATGTCCGGTCGGCGGCGCTCCGGTAGCAGATAAGATTGCTGCTATCATGGGCGTTGAGAGCGGCAGTTCTGAGAAGAAGGTAGCTTTCGTAAAATGTAAAGGTACCTGCGATAAGACCAACGTAAAGTACAACTACTATGGAATTACCGATTGTTCCATGGTAACCGTAGCTCCGGGTTCCGGCGAAAAGGCATGTGCTTACGGATGTATGGGTTACGGCTCCTGCGTGAAGGCATGTCAGTTTGACGCCATCCACGTCGTAGACGGTGTTGCAGTGGTTGACAAAGAGAAGTGCGTAGCCTGCGGCAAGTGCGTGGCTACCTGCCCGAAGGGCCTGATCGAGCTTGTTCCTTACAAGGCAGAGCATCTTGTACAGTGCTCTTCCCACGACAAGGGACCGGCTGTCAAGAAAGTCTGCACCGCCGGATGTATCGGATGTACCCTGTGTACCAAACAGTGTGAGTTCGACGCAATCCATATGGAGAACAACGTAGCAGTCATCGATTACTCCAAGTGCACCAACTGCGGCAAGTGCGCAGCTAAGTGCCCGGCAAAGGTAATCCAGTAAGCTGTTTCGGAAAATGTAACATGAATTTATGGAAGCTGTTTCCATTGCGTGAATATGCGGTGGAGGCAGCTTCCTTTTTGTTGTTTTACAGATGGGAAAACGGCACAATTTTTCGTCTTTTGTGTCAGAAATTTAGCGGATTTTGAGCCCTTCTGCCTTATTGAGAAAAAGTTTGAAGCTTTATCAGAATTTCGTAAACATGGGTGGTAAATTATAAGAATAGGTGATAAAATGAAAATAGCGTTTAAAAGTTGTTTAGAAGTTCGGAGCGGAAGAGCAGGCTGCGGACTTCTCAAAAAAGGAGGGATTTTATGAACCTGGAAAAGCTATTCCATCTCAAAGAAAACCACACGGACGTTAAGACAGAAGTGATGGCCGGCATTACCACATTCATGACCATGGCCTACATTCTGGCAGTTAACCCGAGCATCTTAAGCGCGTCCGGCATGGACAGCGGTGCGGTGTTCACGGCAACCGCCCTTGCGTCTGCAATTGCAACCCTGCTCATGGCAGCACTTTCCAACTATCCGTTCGTGCTGGCACCCGGCATGGGACTGAATGCATACTTTGCCTACACGGTAGTTCTCTCCATGGGCTACACCTGGGAGATGGCACTGGCAGCTGTATTCGTGGAAGGTATCATCTTCCTGGCCCTGTCTCTGACCAACGTGCGTGAGCAGATCTTCAACTCCATCCCAATGAACTTAAAGTATGCGGTATCCGCAGGTATCGGCCTGTTCATTGCATTCATCGGCCTGCAAAACGCCCACATCGTAGTGGACAGCGCAACTCTGGTTGGCATGTACTCCTTCAAGGCATCCGTTGCGAATGGCATGTTCTCCAGCGAAGGCATCACCGTACTGCTGGCCCTCATCGGCGTACTGATCACCGGCGTACTTCTGGTAAAAGGCGTAAAGGGCAACATCCTCTGGGGCATCCTGATCACCTGGGCACTTGGTATTGTATGCCAGCTGACCGGACTGTACCAGATCAATCCGGAAGCCGGATTCTACAGCTTACTTCCGGATTTCTCCAACGGTATTTCCATTCCGAGCCTGGCTCCGACCTTTATGAAGATGGATTTCAGCCGTGTGGCATCCCTGGATTTCCTGGTAGTGATGTTCGCATTCCTCTTCGTAGATATGTTTGATACTCTGGGAACCCTCATCGGCGTGGCATCCAAGGCCAACATGCTGGATGAGCAGGGGCGTCTCCCACATATCCGCGGCGCGCTGCTTTCCGACTCTGTCGGTACCGCAGTCGGCGCAGTTCTTGGTACCTCTACCACTACCACCTTCGTAGAGAGTGCGTCTGGTGTAGCGGAAGGCGGAAGAACCGGTCTTACCGCAGTGGTAGCAGCAATCCTGTTCGGCCTGTCCCTGTTCCTGTCCCCGATCTTCCTGGCTATCCCGTCCTTCGCAACGGCTCCGGCTCTGATCGTGGTAGGCTTCCTGATGCTGACTTCTATCCTCAAGGTAAACTTTGAGGACTACACTGAGGCCATCCCGGCTTACGTGGCAGTCATCGCCATGCCGTTCATGTACAGCATCTCCGAAGGTATCGCCATGGGAATCATCTCCTATGTAGTGATCAACCTCGTAACCGGAAAGGCAAAAGAGAAGCACATTACGCCGCTGATGTACGTGCTGGCGGTGCTGTTTGTACTGAAGTATATTCTGCTGTAACGAATTAACAGGAAAGTATAAGAAAAGCCCTGGAGCGAAAGCTCCGGGGCTTTTGTCAGTTATAGCGGGCAGAACACTTACTTCTCATCCACCACCTGGAAAATGTAGAACTTCAGATAGTATGATGCCTGCTCGCCGCCGGTCCAGAGGATCGGGTGGTCGGCTGCCTGGGTGCGGTATTCTACCTGACGGAGGCGCTTGTGTACGTTTGCCGCAGCTTCGCGGATGGTCTTGGTGAACAGCTCCGGGTCCATGAAGTGGGAACAGGAGCAGGTGGCGAGGTAGCCGCCGTCCTTTACTAACTTCATGCCGCGCAGATTGATCTCGCGGTAGCCTTTGACTGCGTTTTTGATGGAACTGCGGGATTTGGTGAAGGCTGGCGGGTCCAGGATGACTACATCAAACTTCTCGCCCTTCTGCTCCAGATCCGGCAGCAGGTCGAATACGTCTGCACACTGGAAGGTGACGCGGTCGGAGAGACCGTTTAACTCCGCGTTTTCACGGGCCTGGGCTACGCCAAGCTCGGATGCGTCCACGCCCAGAACAGAGGCAGCTCCGGCAATTCCGGCATTCAGTGCGAAGGAACCGGTGTGAGTGAAGCAGTCCAGAACCTTCTTGCCCTTGCAGAGTCTCTGGATGGCAAGGCGGTTGTATTTCTGATCCAGGAAGAAACCGGTCTTCTGGCCGTCCTGAACATCTACCATGTAGCGGACACCGTTTTCCACGATCTCAACCTTGGTATCGAAGGGTTCACCGATGAAGCCCTTCACGCGCTCCATGCCCTCCTGCAGGCGGACCTTGGCATCGCTGCGCTCGTAAACGCCGCGGATGGAGATGCCATCCTCAGCCAGGACTTTTTTCAGCTTGTCCAGGATAACAGGTTTTAAACGGTCAATGCCCAGTGCCAGGGATTCGACTACCAGAACATCGGAAAACTTGTCGATGACGATGCCCGGAAGGAAATCTGCCTCGCCGAAGATCAGACGGCAGTTGGAGGTATCCACGGTGGCTTTGCGGTACTCCCAGGCATTGCGGACACGCATCTCGATGAACGCGTCATCTACTACGGTATCTTTTTTGCGGGTCATCATGCGGACGGTGATCTTGGAGCGGGTGTTGATGAAGCCCTGTCCCATCGGGTAGCCGTCGAAATCGGAAACGGAGACCATATCGCCGTTCTCAAACTCGCCCTCGATTTTGTCAATCTCGTTATCATAGATCCAGGCGCCGCCGGCCTTTAAGGTGCGGCCTTCGCCTTTTTTTAAAATTACATTTGCAGACATGTGTGTACTCCTTATTGTGAATAGGTTATTGGTTCGTGCATTTTTATTTCCAAAGTATTGTAACATAAGCTGCGGAGGCTTACAACCGGGAAAAGAAAAAGCAGGATGTCAATGCGATTTGGTATGTGTTTTCCGGACGTATACGAAACCGTAACCGAAATTCGGGTAATCTGCTTGCTGTGGGACTGCGGTAATGATACAATATTGTAAGGAAATGTAAGGAGAAAGATAGCAGCATGATGGAACAGAAGACGACACAGGAAAAACATGACCGTGCCAAATATAAGCTGGCGGCCTCCATCAAGGAGTGCATGAAGACAACTCCGGTGGACCGCATCACGGTGAAGGACATTGTGGAGGGCAGCGGTCTGACCCGCCAGACCTTTTACCGCAACTTCAAAGATAAATATGACCTCATCAACTGGTATTTCGACAAACTGGTGCTGCAGTCCTTTGAGCAGATTGGCATGGGGAATACGGTGGGAGAGAGTTTGACCCAGAAGTTTGAGTTCATTTTAAATGAGAAGGCGTTTTTTACCGAAGCGTTCCGGTCGGATGATTACAACTCTGTGAAGGAGCATGACTTTGAGCTGATCCTGCAGTTCTACAAAGATCTGATTGCCAGAAAGACCAGCCGCCCGCTGGAGGAAGAGATGGAGTTTCTTTTGGAGATGTACTGCCGCGGTTCCGTGTATATGACGGAGAAATGGGTGCTTGGCGGAATGAAGGATTCCCCGCGCCGCATGTCGGACAAGCTGGTGGAGGCCATGCCGCCGAAACTGGAGAAGGTATTTTCAGAGCTAGAGCTTTTATAAAAAGAAGAGATTTTCTGAAAATCCGGGGAAAGAACAAATCCACTGGAAACAGAACCGGAAAAAGGAACCAGAAATATGATACAAAATTCACAACAAAAATTGTGGGAAATCCACAAAGATGAGAAGAAAGTGACAAAAGTGATACTTTGTCACTTTCTTTTTCTCATTATACTTGTTAAAATAATATCAGTTCGGGAAAGCGAGGTCATGCAAATGACATCCCGAAGAGATTCAGCAAAACAGGAAATCAAATGAGTACAAACTCAAGGAGGATTTTTATCATGGCAAACAGAATCGTATTAAATGAAACTTCTTATCATGGCGCAGGCGCTATCAAAGAGATCGCAAATGAAGTAAAAGTCAGAGGCTTCGCAAAAGCTTTCGTATGTTCCGACCCGGATCTGATCAAATTTGGCGTAACCAAGAAAGTAACCGATGTCCTGGACGAGGCTGGTCTTGCTTATGAGATCTACTCCAACATCAAACCGAACCCGACCATCGAGAATGTACAGACCGGTGTTGCAGCATTCAAAGCATCCGGCGCTGATTATCTGATCGCCATCGGCGGCGGCTCCTCCATGGATACCGCAAAAGCCATCGGCATCATCATCAACAACCCGGAGTTCGAGGATGTAAGAAGCCTTGAGGGCGTAGCTCCGACCAAGAAACCGTGCGTACCGATCATCGCAGTTCCGACCACCGCAGGTACCGCAGCAGAGGTTACCATCAACTACGTTATCACCGATGTTGAGAAAAAACGTAAATTCGTATGTGTAGATACCCACGACATCCCGGTTGTCGCAGTCATTGACCCGGATATGATGTCCAGCATGCCGAAGGGCCTGACCGCTTCTACCGGTATGGACGCTCTGACCCACGCCATCGAGGGCTACATCACCAAGGGCGCTTGGGAGATGACCGATATGTTCCATTTAAAAGCAATCGAGATCATTTCCAATTCCTTACGCGGTGCTGTTGAGAACACCCCGGAGGGCAGAGAGGGCATGGCACTTGGCCAGTACGTAGCAGGCATGGGCTTCTCCAACGTAGGACTTGGTATTGTTCATTCCATGGCACACTCCCTGGGCGCTGTATATGATACCCCGCACGGCGTAGCAAACGCAATCCTTCTTCCGACCGTTATGGAGTACAATGCTCCGTGCACCGGCGACAAGTATAAATACATCGCAAAGGCTATGGGCGTTGAGGGTGTAGAGAACATGAGCCAGGAAGAGTACCGCAAAGCTGCTGTAGACGCAGTGAAGAAGCTGTCCGCAGATGTAGGAATCCCGGCTGACTTAAAGGCTATCGTCAAAGAAGAGGATCTGGATTTCCTGTCCGAGTCCGCATACGCAGACGCATGCCGCCCGGGCAACCCGAGAGATACTTCCGTAGAGGAGATCAAGGAGCTGTACAAGTCCTTAATGTAATTTAAAAATATCATGAAATAAAAATAAGGCCAGTGAAAAGCCGCTTTAGAAATGCTTTTCACTGGCCTTTTCCGTTATGTAACAGGTTCTTCTCCGGCCCGGTATGCGGCCGGTGTCTGTCCGGTATATTTCTTAAACAACACATAATAATATTTCACATTGGCAAATCCCACATTCCGCGCGATGGCGTCCACCGGATCCTGGCTTTCCCGCAGGAGCTGTTTGCTTTCCTCCAGACGGCAGGAATTGATGCAGTCGTTGATGGAGTGGCCGTAGGCGCTGCGGAACATGCGTCCCAGGTAGGCATTGTTTAACTGCAGTCGGTCGGCAATGCTCTGGGCGTTCAATTCCGGGTCGTGGTATTCCTGTTCTACAATTTCCTTTACCTTCTGCGCCAGGTTGGAATATTTCTGTGCTTTTTTCTCACTGTAGTTGTCGCAGATCACGGCAAATGCTTTCCCGAAAATCTCATCAATCTCCGCAAAATCCCCAATCTGTTCCACATGCTCCGGCAGCAGGCGTTCCCCGTCAATCAGCAGGTTGGAATGCAGGTCTTTTAAAATCCGGCAAATGGTGTCTTCTGTACGGTTTAAGATGTACTGGAACGGATCGTAGCGGTAGGTATAGAGCTGGCTGCGGATCTCCTGCCATTTGGCAAGGCTGGATTCCAGTTTGCCGGACTTTAGGCGGGCGGTCAGTTCGGTGAAATCTTTTGTGGATATGGTGTGTTCCGCTGTTTTCTGCTCCAGCTCTGTTTCCGGAATGATCTGCCGGGACGGATCCAGTATCAGGGCCAGACAGTGCAGCTCCCGCAGACTGGAAAAATGCAGGGTCAGTTCCTGAAAATCCGAGAACAAAGTGCTCACAAAGACGCGGCACTGCAGCGTTTTTGCGAGAGTTTCAGAAAACTCGGTCAGGGCAGCAGAGGAGGCGTAGCTTCCAATGCAGGCGTAAATGTTGTCGGACTTGGTGATCACAATTTCCGGGTGCAGATGCAGCCCGGCCCGGTAAATGTCGCTGCGGTGATGGGCCTGGACCAGCATGAGGCCATAGGGCGGAGCGGCAGTTTTAAAGAGGCGCGCCGCGTCTGCCGGTCGTTTTTTCAACAGCATATCGTAGAGCACCTGTTCCAGACTGGTGCGTTCCGATTTAGAAACCACGTTTTCCAGCTGCTTCTTTAATGGAAGAACTTCCTCTGGCACAGCTGTTTTTTTCGTGTTTTCTGCTTCTGGTTCTCCCGTCAGGCAGGAGTCAATCTGGCGGATGGCATCCTTCATGCGGAGCATGGGGAAGAAGCTGTAAAACAGAAGCGCCAGCAGCAGGGCCGCAAACAGAAAACTCAGGCCAATGATGATGCGGGTCGTGATCTGCCGGAAATGATAAAACCGCGGAACCAGATCCCGGATGGAGGTAATCCGCAAGTAAATGTGCCGTGTACTCGGTGATTCGTAATACAGGCAGATTTCATTGCGGTTTTTGCCGAGAATGTAGCCGGAAGGTGGATTTTCCGTGTCCTCATGGATCTGTTCATAGTAAGGACGGCTGGAACTGCACAGGGATTCATCGGCATAGAGCAGAGGATTGCCCGCAAAATCCAGCACAATAAAATCCGAAGACGGATTGGCCAGCAGCAGGAAATTCTGATACCAGTCATCGTGGATGGTAACCACCAGGGCATTGGGCTTTGGCGTGCGGTCCGGGTACAGCTCATAGAAGATGAATGCGTAATAATTGTGGTCGCTGTGTTCTTCATCACCATCCTCATGGCAGTATATGGCACGAAAACGCTGGTCGGTAGAACGGTCAGAGAGAAGTTCCCGCACCGGGATTGCGTTTACATCTTCCAGTTTCCGGGCAAAGAAGGGGCCAGTGGAGTAAACGGTATCGGTGTAACCATTGTATACATAGATGGCTTCCGTGAAATCAGCCGCATTTAAGGAGCTGTTTAAATCCCGCATAATGTAGGATTTCTCTGCATCGGTAAAGCCGTCCTTCCGGAACAGCGTGGAAACCGTATTAGAATAGAAGAGCTGCCGCTCAAAATTGACCATGGAAGAGTTCAGGGTTTCGGTCATGGCATTGACGGAGACCGCAAAATCACGGTTGGAGTCCGAGATGGCATCGTAGGTGACGCGCTCGAAAAAGCGGGTCATGGAAAACAGAAGGGAAACCATCAGGGCAAGGATGAGGGCGCCTGCCAG
This sequence comes from Ventrimonas faecis, assembly GCF_040096075.1. Lineage (NCBI taxonomy): Bacteria > Bacillati > Bacillota > Clostridia > Lachnospirales > Lachnospiraceae > Ventrimonas > Ventrimonas faecis. Next base: position 62,930 of record NZ_JBBMFJ010000015.1, on the reverse strand, counting down.
AATGTAGCGGAACTGGCACTTCATCTTGGCGGGAAGTCCGTTGTCTGAAACAGCAGCAGGAAGCGAAAAATGGGAAGTTTGATCCATAAAAAGCATCTCCTGGTTCAAAAATTGTACATAGTTCAATTTCCGTATATTTTGTACTTTACACATATTACCACAAAATATACAATGAACTCAACAACAAATGACAAAGAAACATACAAAACGCATAAAAGATGTTGATTTGTTGTTAAGAAAGAAGTTTAAAAAAGAAACTTTATATCAAGGAGGGTTATACAATGAGAAAATGGAGAAAAGCAGCAGCAATGTGCATGGCAGCCGTCATGATGTGTTCCATGACAGCATGTGGTTCTGGTAATAAGGAAAGCGCAGACACCACCGCAGCTCCGGCAGAGACCAAGGCAGAGGGCAGTGAGGCAGCAGCTGAGAGCAGCGAGGCTGGAGCATCTACCTGGACTCCGGAAGAAAATGTGACCATGATCGTAGCCTACAAGGCAGGATCCGGTACCGATAATACCGCCCGTGTCCTTTCCCAGTACGCAACCAAATATGTAGGAAAGACCATCGTCATCGACAACCAGGAAGGCGGATCCGGTTCCATCGGATGGACTGCTCTGGCAAACGCAAAACCAGACGGTTACACTTTAGGATTTGTAAACCTGCCGACCCTTTGTTCTAATATTGTAGACGGACTTGCAAACTATACCATGGAAGATTACGTTCCGATCTGCAACCACGTAAATGAGACTGCGCTGGTTCTGGTAGCAGCAAACAGCCAGTTCGACACTCTGGAAGATCTGGTCACTTACGCAAAGGAGCATCCGGGTGAATTAAAGGCATCCACCAACGGCAACAAGGCATCCAACCACATCGGCGCACAGCTTCTTGCAAACAGCGCAGACTTTGAGTATACCGATATTCCTTACGGCGGCACCGCAGACCAGCTTCTGGCTTTAAGACAGGGCGAAGTTGATTTCTCCGTAGCAAAAGAGGCAGATATCGCGTCCATGACTTCTGAAGTGAAAGTGCTTGGCGTATTTGATACCAAACGTATGGAATCCATGCCGGATGTACCGACTCTTGGCGAGCTTGGCTACTATGATCAGTGGTATGGCAGTGCCCGCGCCATCGTAGCACCGAAGGGAACTCCGCAGGAGATCATCGACTTCTACGCAGACGCATTTAAAAAAGCTATGGAAGATCCGGAATATGTTGACGCGGCAGAAAAAGCAGGCGTAACCACCGCTTACATGGATCCGGAAGAGACCCAGAAGCTGTTAAACGACCAGTACACCTTCTGTACCGATGTTTCTTCCAAACTCTGGAACGAATAAGCAATACGAAATTTAACAGAAATTTTCGGGTATGGGGACTGCAACAGGTCCCCATATCCCTTAAAAAGACGAGAGGAATGATCGCATGAAAAAAACAGATATTGGAGTAGTTGCTTTTATCTATGCAGTAGCTCTGTTCTTTTTATCCATGACTTTAAAGCTTCCGAAACCGGCGCAGGCATACCCGCTGTTCATCATCGTGCTGCTGCTGGGCCTGACTACGCTTTATGTGGTACAGATGATCATCGGAGCAAAGAAGAAAGGCGTGGAGAGCGGACTGGAAGATTTCAAGGATTTTCTGCCGAAGCAGTTTTTCCCGATCCTGGCCATGATCGTAGTGTATCTGGTTCTGATGTACTTCGTAGGATTCTATATCTCTACCGCATTATTTATGGTAGTTTCCCTTCTGTTTTTGAAGGTGAAAAAATGGCAGATCCTTCTGTCCACCGCAGTGATTCTGGTTCTGGTTTACTGTGCATTTACCCTGTTCCTTGGCGTAAAACTGCCGATGGGCATTCTGTTCGCATAAAAAGGAGGTTACGCATATGTTAGGTACTTTAAGCTTAATGGGCGGCGGCTTTTTAAGCGCGCTGACTCCGATCAACATTCTGGCCATCATAGCAGGCACCACCATTGGTATTGTCATCGGATGTCTTCCGGGACTTTCCGCAGCCATGGGCGTGGCACTGCTTCTGCCGATGACCTTCTCCATGGGCGCATCCACCGGCCTTATCATTCTGGGTGCTATCTATTGCGGCGCGATCTTTGGCGGATCCATTTCCGCGATCCTGATCCATACGCCGGGAACTCCGGCCTCCGCAGCTACGGCAATTGAAGGTTATCAGATGACTCTGCAGGGCAAAGCTGGTAAGGCGTTAGGAACCGCTTGCATCGCTTCTTTCTTCGGCGGATTGCTTTCCTGCATCTCCCTCTACTTTTTTGCGCCAATTTTGGCCCAGTTAGCCATGAAATTCGGTTCTCCTGAGTATTTCTGGCTTTCCATTTTCGGTTTAACTATCATTGCAGGCGTATCTTCCAAGTCTATGGTAAAGGGCCTGATCTCCGGTGCGCTGGGACTTCTGCTTTCCACCATCGGCATGGACCCGATGGAAGGCGTGCAGCGTTTCATGTTCGGACAGTCTTCCTTATATGAAGGCATCAACGTAACCTGTGCCCTGATCGGCCTGTTCTCCATGAGTCAGGCACTGATTCTTGCAGAAAAGAAGATCTGTGCAAGAGGAACTGCAAAGAAATTTAAAGACAGAATGCTTTTGGATAAAGAAGAGATGAAACAGATCGCTCCGACCATCGGACGTTCCTGGATCATCGGCAACCTGATCGGCATCTTACCGGGTGCCGGCGCATCCATCGCCTGCTTCCTGGGCTACAACACTTCCCGCCAGTTCTCCAAACACAAAGAACAGTTCGGACACGGAAGCATTGAGGGTGTAGCTGGTTCTGAGGCAGCAAACAACGCCGTAACCGGTGGTTCCCTGATCCCGATGCTGACCCTGGGTATCCCGGGTGAGAGCGTAACGGCAGTTTTAATGGGCGGCCTGATCATTCAGGGACTGACTCCTGGACCGGACCTGTTCGTAGGCGAGACCGCAAAAATGACTTACACCTTCTTTGCGGGTTTCGTATTGACCCAGTTTGCAATGCTTGGCATTGGCCTGTTGGGATGCCGGATCTTCGCGCAGATTTCCAGACTGTCCGATGCCATCCTGATCCCGGCAGTATCTGTCCTGTGTGTAGTTGGTTCCTACGCGATTCACAAGAACTTCCTGGATGTTGTCATCATGATGATTTTCGGCGTGCTTGGTTATCTGCTCCGCAAGTTTGATTTAAACAACGCCGCCGTTGTACTGGCCCTGATCCTTGGCCCGATCGGTGAGAAAGGCCTGCGCCGTTCCCTGGCACTGTCCAAGGGCAGTCCGGCCATCCTGTTCTCTACCCCGGTATGCTGGGTACTGATCGTCCTTTGCATTTTCGGTATCCTTTCCCCGATCTTCATGAACCGGATGGAAAAAATGTCCATGGAAAAGGCAGGCGAACAATGATCAGCCTCTGGCGCGGCCTGATGGATGCGGCGTCAGGTTGGGATTCCCTTGCAATCGCTCTGCGGCTGTTTCTGGCGATGCTGGTAGGCATGGCAGTCGGAATCGACCGCGGACTTAAACGGCGCGGAGCCGGAGTCAAGACCCATGTGCTGGTCTGCCTGGGTTCTGCCCTGGTCATGATGACCAGTGAATATATGACACATGCATTTGACGCCAAGCTGGATATGGCAAGACTCGGCGCCCAGGTCATCAGCGGAATCGGATTCCTGGGAGTCGGCACCATTCTGGTAACCGGTAAAAACCAGATCCGCGGCCTGACCACCGCAGCCGGCCTGTGGACCTGTGCCTGCGTGGGACTGGCCATCGGCATCGGCTTCGCGGAAGGCGCCATCTACACCCTGGTGCTCATGATGATCACCTTAAAAGTCCTGACCCGGCTGGATGCCGTACTTCACCGCTACGCGAAAGTCTTTGACCTGTACATTGAGTTTGATTCCAACAAGAACGTGAGCCTGTTCCTGCAGAAAATGCGGGAACTGGGCGTAAAGGTAGAAACTCTGGAGATGACCAAAGGCAAAGGCCCGGACAAAGTACCCGGCGCCGTGATCAGCGTAGAAATTCCGAAGAAACGTGCGCGGCTGAATTTGTTAGACGAGATCCGGACGCTTGAGTTTGTGAGGTATGTGGAGGAGCTGTAGTATCGGTGCAGTTTCAGCTGCGCAAATTCAATCAGTTCTTCTTTGTCTGCCTCATTCAATTGTTGTAACTGTTCAGTACCTTCACAGTCACGAGCAAAAATCCATTGAAAATTGCCTGCGGCAATGGGATTTTTGCTTGCCAGCTCATGTTTTCTTACGGTCAGCGCAGTGAATGCGCAGACCTACTGAACAGTTACGCCTAATCAATAACTAAACAGTAACAAATCTTTGTCCGCCCACGAAAGGGTGTTGAAAATCCCCCTTCAATGTGGTATGATTTCCTCAGTAACGGACGTTTAAAAACTTTATGAAATATCAATGCAATGGTGCATCCTTTCGGGGCAATGCACCATTTTTGGGTTTTTAAATGGTTCTATGTGAAGGAGGATATTATGAAAAAGAAGATCAGTCTCATGCTGGCGGCTGCTCTGACTGCAGGGCTGGCACTGACCGGCTGCGGCGGCAGCAAAACTTCCGATACAACAGAGAGCAGCGCGGCAGGCGCAGAGAGCGAGAGCGCGGCCGAGGTAAAGGGCGTCGATGTGGACACAACCGGTTACCTGGTAGCGGCTCTGAACGCAGATATTCAGACTGCGGATGTGCAGAAGACTTCCAAAGACTACGAGGTTCCATTCAACATTTTTGACCGTCTGGTAGATGTTGAAGTGGATGCGGATGGCAATTCCAAGATCGTCCCGAGTCTGGCTGAGAACTGGGACATTTCCGATGACGGTCTGGAGTATACCTTCCATTTAAGACAGGGCGTGAAATTCCACAATGGCAATGATTTTACTGCGGAGGATGTGGCTTACACCTTCCACCGTCTGCTGACCGTAGAGGGCGGCGTGAATACCGAGTTTATCGACCAGATCAAGGGCGCGGATGAGCTTCTGGCTGGCGAGACCGATACCTTAGAGGGCGTCGAGGTGGTAGATGACTACACCATCAAAGTTACCTTAAAGGAGCCGTTTGCCGGTTTCCTGGCAAGCATTTCTTCCCCGGGTGTTTCCATTTACGACAGCGAGGCCACGGAGGCTGCTGGCGACCAGTTTGGTATGGATCCGGCGGTAACCGTTGGTACCGGCCCGTTTGAGTTTGCTTCCTGGAGCTTCAACAACCAGCTGGTTCTGACCCGCAATGAGGACTACTGGAAGGGCGCTTCTGAGCTTCCGGGTGTTGTCATCAAGATCATTCCGGATACCGAGACCCAGTCCATGATGTTTGAGAGCGGTGAGCTTGATATTCTCGACCTGGATTACGCGGCAGATTCCGTTGACCGTTTCACCGAGACCTATCCAGACCAGATCGTACAGGGTCCGCGTGTTGGTATCGTGTACTTTACCATGAACTTTAACAAAGAGCCGTTCCAGGATGTCAGAGTCCGCAAAGCGGTTCAGATGTCCATTGACCGTCAGGCCATTCTGGATGCCCTTTACGGCGGCAGAGGCCAGGTGGAGCAGGGGATCTTCCCGCACGGCCTCATCGGCTTCAACCCGGATCAGGAAGAAATCAAGTACGATCCGGAGGCTGCAAAGGCGCTGCTGGCCGAGGCTGGTTATGCAGATGGCTTTGATATGGAGATTGCGGCAGACAGTTCCGCTTCCGACACTATGACCATGGCGCTGGAGATTGTCAGCGACCAGCTTGCTGAGGTTGGCATCAACGCGGAGATCAAGAATTACGATGAGTCTACCTGGTTAGAGACCAGAAAATCCGGTGAGCTTGGTTCCTTCATGTCTACCTGGTCCGCGGATTACAATGATCCGGACAACTTTATTTATACCTTCTTCGGCAACGAAGAGAAGACCAAGATTCGTTCCATCAACTATCCGGATACAGAGGTGATGGAGCGTGTAGCGAAAGCGCGTACCATTGTAAATGAGGATGAGCGTCTTGCAGAGTACAAGGCTCTGGAAGAGAAGATCGTCCATGAGGATGCAGCCTGGGTGCCGATGTTCTCCAGACTCCATCTGTTTGCGGTGAGCAAGCGGGTACAGGGCTTTGCGCCGATGTGGAGCGGTCTGAGCGATCAGCTTTTCTACAATATTTCTCTGAGCGAGTAAACGCATAAATGCTAAGGGAGTGTTGCACAAAGAGTTCCAGCACGTTCACGTTGTTGTTTGCTGGATCTCTCTTCGCGGCACTCTCTTTTCCTATATAATGTAGAGGAGGATATAGTGTGTTAAAGAAAGTACTCAAGCGGATTCTGATCTCCATCCCGGTACTGGTGGGGGTGGTGCTGCTGATTTTCATTATGCTGCGCATTGTCCCGGGTGATCCGGTCACCACCATGATGGGAGAGCATGTGAATCCGGCTGTGATCGAGAAGATCAGTAAGGAAATGGGGCTGGACAAGCCTCTTTATGTACAGTTTTTCCAGTATATCGCCCATGCGCTGCGGGGCGATTTCGGAACCTCTTACCGGCTGAACCGGAATGTCACAAAGATTATTTTAGAGGCATTCCCCAACACGGTGAAATTGTCGCTGCTGGCAGCTGTGGTGGCCTGGATCATCGGCATTGTGGCGGGCATCATTGCGGCGGTGCGTCAGAATAAGCTGCTGGACCGCCTGTTTATGGGCGGCGCGCTGATCGGCGTGTCCATGCCGGTCTTTATGACGGCGCTGGTGCTGCAGTATCTGTTTGCGTTTAAGTTTAAATGGTTTCCGGTTTCCGGTTTTGATTCCTTCCGGGCCATGATCCTTCCGGCCATCGTGCTGGGATGGAATTCCGCGGGAAGCATTGCCCGCATGACCCGTTCCAATCTGGTGGAGATCATGCAGAATGACTTCATCCGCACGGCAAGGGCCAAGGGTCTTCTGGAGTCCGGCGTTATCGTGAAGCACGCACTGAAAAATGCCATGCTTCCGGTTGTCACCATGATGGCGCTGCAGGTGTCCAGCATGCTGTCCGGCGCGGTGCTGACCGAGAGCGTGTTTGGCGTTCCGGGTATTGGCCGTCTGGCGGTGAACGCTATTGAGACAAGAGACATGCCGCTGTTACAGGGCACGGTTATTTTTACTACAATTCTGATCATTGCAGGCAATCTGGTGGCAGACCTGCTTTACAATGTACTGGATCCGAGAATCAGGGAGGGCGCGTAAGATGGACGAGAATAAGAACATACAGAATCTGTCTGAAAACGGCCAGACCGGAGCGGACAGCAGGATGCAGAATGATGCAAAAGCAAAGTATATGCAGACGGACTTCAGCGCAGAGATCGGCGAGGCAGACACCTGGCTGGACAAGGCAAAGACGCTGGTGCGCCAGAACAAGCTGGCGGCCTTTTCCGCACTGCTGATCATTCTCATGATCCTCATTGCGATTTTTGCCCCGGTGGTGGCTCCTTATGACCACTTGCAGCAGAGTCTGACAGACCGTCTGCAGCACCCAAGTGCGGCTCACTGGCTGGGAACTGATGAGCTGGGACGCGATGTGCTCAGCCGTATCATTTTTGGCGCGCGCATTTCCTTGACCATCGGCCTGGTGCCAACCCTGATTTCCATGGCCATTGGCACGGTGCTTGGCATGTATGCCGGTTTCTATGGCGGCAAGGTGGATTTTATCATCATGCGTCTGGCCGATGTGATGCTGGCATTCCCGTCCTTACTGCTGGCTATGGTGGTCATGTACACCATGGGCGGAGGACTGATCAACATTTTCATTGCGTTAAGCCTGGTAAACTGGGCGGGAACCGCCCGCATTGTGCGCTCCCAGACCCTTTCCTTAAAGGAAAAGGAGTACGTGGAGGCAGCCCGCAGTATTGGTGTGAAAAAATGGGTCATCATGTTCCGGCACATTCTGCCGAACTGCATTCCGTCCCTCATCGTGCTATTTACGTTAAACATCCCGTCAGCAATTCTGTCTGAGGCATCCTTAAGCTTTCTGGGGGTCGGCGCGCAGCCGCCGAGTGCCAGCTGGGGACTGATGGTGGTGCGCGGCAAAAAGTATCTGTTCTCAGAGCCGTGGCTTTCCATCGCGCCGAGTGTGGCCATCATGATCGTGGTTATGGCGTTCAACTTCCTGGGCGATGGTCTTCGGGATGTGCTGGACCCATATTTAAAAGAGCAGTAAGGGAGAGGAGAAACGAGCATGAGTGAATCAATCGTATTGGATATCCGTGATCTGAAATCCCACTTCTTTACCGCGAAGGGGGAGATTCCGGCGGTGGACGGCGTCAGCATTGAGGTTCCGGCCGGAAAGATCGTTGGCATTGTAGGAGAGAGTGGCTGCGGCAAGAGCATGACGGCCATGTCCGTGATGGGGCTTTTGCGGCATCCGGGCAAGGTAGTTGGCGGCAGCATTACCCTGGATGGGCGCGACATTACCCATCTTTCCCCGCGGGAGCTGGCGAAGGTGCGCGGCAATGAGATTTCCATGATCTTTCAGGAGCCGATGACATCCTTAAATCCGGTATATCCGGTGGGAAAACAGGTGCAGGAGGCGATTCTTCTCCACCAGAAGGTTTCCAAGGAAGAAGCAAAGCAGCGGGTGATTGATATTTTCCGCGCGGTGGGAATTCCGGAGCCGGAGAAGCGTTACAGGAGTTATCCGCACCAGCTGTCCGGCGGCCTGCGTCAGAGAGTTATGATCGGCATGGCCATGGTGTGCCGCCCGAAGGTGATGATCGCCGATGAGCCCACCACGGCGCTGGACGTGACCATTGAAGCGCAGATTCTTCAGCTGATGAAGAAGCTCTGTGAGGAGCAGGGCACTTCCATCATCCTCATCACCCATAACATGGGCGTGGTGGCGGAAATCTGCGACTATGTGTATGTCATGTACGCGGGCCGGGTGATGGAGCAGGCCGAGACCTTTGAGCTGTTCGACCACACCGCGCATCCGTACACGAAGGGCTTGTTAAAGTCCATCCCGAAGCTGGACGGACAGGAAGACCGCCTCTATACCATTGAAGGTGTGGTGCCGAACCTGCTGCACCTGCCGAAGGGCTGCCGCTTCTGCACCCGGTGCGAGTGCGCCACGGAGCGGTGTTTTGAAGAGGGACCGGAGCTGTATGAGACAGCGGAGGGGCATAAGGTACGGTGTTTCTTAAGTGAACATGAGGGAAGCTGTGAAAACAAAGCAACAAAGCTGCAGGATGAGGAGGTGACCGCAGATGGAAGCAGATAAGAAAACTGAGAATACAGCCGGTGACCGCAAGCTTCTCCTGCGCACCGAGCATCTGGTAAAGGAATTCCCCATTGGCGGCACGAAGAAGGATCCGCTGGTGGTGCATGCGGTGTCCGATGTGAACCTGGAAATTTACGAGGGCGAGACCCTGGCGCTGGTGGGCGAATCCGGCTGCGGCAAGAGTACCCTGGGCCGCCTGCTGATCCGTCTTCTGGATGTGACCTCCGGCAAGGTGGAATTTGAAGGCCAGGACATCACCGCCATGAAGGAAGCAGAGTTTGCAAAAATCCGCAGACAGCTGCAGATCATCTTTCAGGATCCCTACGCGTCCTTAAATCCACGCATGAGCGTGGCGAAGATCATTGCGGAGCCGTTAACGACTTACGGCATGAAGGATAAAAAGGAACTGGAAGCCCGGGTGAAGGAGCTGATGAAGGAAGTCGGCATTCCGGAGGAATTTTACAACCGGTATCCGCACCAGTTTTCCGGCGGACAGCGCCAGCGTATCGGTATTGCCCGGGCCATTGCCCTGAATCCGAAGCTGATTGTCTGCGATGAGCCGGTATCGGCCCTGGACGTTTCCATTCAGTCCCAGGTGTTGAACCTGTTAAAGGATTTACAGGAAGAATACAAGCTGACCTATCTGTTCATTTCCCATGACTTAAGCGTGGTGAAATTCATTGCGGACCGGGTATGCGTGATGTTTCTGGGAAGTGTCTGCGAGGTGGGAGAGACGAAAGAACTCTACGATCATCCGCTGCACCCATACACCCGCTTCCTCATGAATGCCATTCCGAAGGCAGACCCGCATCTGCGGACCAAAGAAAAAGAACTGCTGTCCGGCGAGATTCCGTCTCCGGTGAACCCGCCGTCCGGTTGTAAATTCCACACAAGATGTCCTTATGCACAGGAAATCTGTGGAAAAGAACAGCCGCCATGTAAGACTTTTGGGGATAGAAAGGTGTTTTGTCATTTCCCGCTGGGGGAAAAAGCATAAAAAGTACAGGCGGTCCGTAATGGGCTGCCTGTTTTCATAAGGAGGAGATTTTGGATGGCATTTGTGTTTGAACATGTAAAGGAAAGCGAGGCGGACGAGGTTCTGGCGCTCTACCGTTCCCTGGTGGGTACCCCGTTCTGCGCCTGGACCGCGGATTATCCGGCCCGCAGCGATGTGGACTTTGACTTATCCCGCAAGGCGCTGTTCTGTCTGCGGGACGAGGAAACCGGGGAGATGGAGGGGGTCATTTCCATCGATGAGGATCCAAAGGTAGAGAATCTGACCTGCTGGACGCCGGAGCTGCAGCCCGGGCGGGAGCTTTCCAGACTGGGCGTAAAGGAAAACTATCAGAATCAGGGCATTGCCAGAAAGCTGATGGCGGGAGCTATCGAAGAGCTGCGCCGCCAGGGTTATAAGAGCGTGCATATCCTGGTGGCGAAGGAAAATAAAAAGGCGCTAGCTTCCTATAAAGTATTTGCCTATGATGAGGTCGGTGAATGTTTCATGCATGAACATGCGTATTTGTGTTACGAAAAGGCACTATAACACTAAAAAATACAATCTGCGTAACAAACTTAACTGTATTTTTGAGTAAGGATGCGGATAAGGCGGCAAACAAAAAATAACTTTACAAATCGGGTAAAATCAAGTAGAATACCGACAGGGAATGAAGTTCTCCCCTGGGAAACCAGAACCGCTTATACAAAGCTGATGACTTCTGTGAGAAAATCACAGGGTCATTGGCTTTTTTTTCGCGAGCAATGGACCCTGTAAAAAAAGGAGGAAAACTTATGTTAACGTCACTTTCATTTATTTTTCTGGTGGGTCTGGCCATGGCGGCTATCTGCCAGCGCATCCGCCTGCCGCGTATCATCGGCATGCTCCTGACCGGTATTGTACTGGGGCCGTATGTGCTGGATCTTCTGGATCCGTCTATTCTTTCCATTTCGTCAGAACTGCGGCAGATGGCGCTGATCATCATTCTGGTGAAGGCGGGACTGTCACTGAATCTGGCAGATTTAAAGAAGGTGGGACGGCCTGCCGTCATGTTGTCCTGCGTACCGGCGAGCTTTGAACTGTTGGGCTATGTGCTGTTTGCGCCCATGATTCTTGGAATTAACCGCATCGAGGCAGCCGTGATGGGCGCGGTGCTGGCTGCTGTTTCCCCGGCGGTGGTAGTTCCCCGTATGGTGAAGCTGATGGAAACGGGCTACGGAACAAAGAAGAGCATTCCGCAGATGATTCTGGCCGGGGCATCCTGCGATGATATTTTTGTCATCGTCTTGTTTTCTACCTTTTCGGGCATGGCCCAGGGCGGAAGCGCGCGGCTGATGGATTTCGCCAACATTCCGGTGTCCATTGTGAGCGGCATTTTGCTGGGCGCTGCCGCTGGATGGCTGTTAAGCCTGTTCTTTGAGACGGCCTATGCGAAAGAACATTACGTCCGCAACAGCATGAAGGTCATTATTGTGCTGGGCGTATCGTTCCTGCTGATGTCCGTGGAAACCTGGGTGAAGCCGTATCTTTCCGTGTCCGGGCTTCTGGCTGTGGTCGGTATGGCCTGTGTGCTGAAGCTGCGGAGCATCAAAGCAGTATCGGCGCGCCTGTCCGAGAAATTTGGCAAGCTGTGGCTGGCAGCAGAGGTGCTGCTGTTTGTGCTGGTGGGCGCGGCGGTAGATATTCGCTACACCATGGGAGCAGGTCTGGCGGCAGTTCTTATGATCTTTACCGCACTGTTGTTCCGCACGGCAGGCGTGCTGATCTGCCTTGTGGGAACCGAGCTGAACCGGAAAGAGCGTCTGTTCTGTGTCATCGCCTATCTGCCAAAGGCAACGGTTCAGGCAGCCATTGGATCTGTGCCGATGGCGATGGGACTTCCGTGCGGTCAGATTGTGCTTTCCATGGCAGTTATGGCGATTCTGATTACGGCGCCGCTGGGGGCACTGGGGATGGATGGTACGTTTGAGAAACTGCTGGAGCGGGAATGATTTCCGTGTTTATTAAGTTTTTTTGAATTCGTTTTTCCCCCTGATGACAGTCAGGGGGAAATCTGTTATATTGGGATACAAAATGAATTACAAAGGAACGAACCAAAATGCGTGACAGACAGAAGGAATCTTACAGAGGAAAATCCCCTGCTATGCAGCGGGTGGAACAAATGCGGAAAAAACGGGTGCAGCGGGAGCGCATGATGGTAGGCGGCGCTGCGGTGGCCCTGGTTGCAGTGGTGTTTGCGGCGGCGCACATGCTGTCAGGGAAAAAGAGCAGCAATGCGGAGCCGGAGAGCAGTATGGTGATCGAGACAACCTTTGCGTCGGATGACATCCGGGTGAATGGCATTTCCCTCACCGGTATGACCCGGGCAGAGGCGAAGGAGGCCATTGCGAAGGAGTATCCTTGGAAGGTTACAGTGACGTATAACGGAGAGACTTTGGATGCGGATAATATTCTGGATGCGGAACTGGAGACATTTCTGGATGGGATCTGTACGGTGAAGGCAGCTGGTGACTATACGTTTTCCGTGATAGATTCGGATACGCTGCGGGAAAGCGCGAAGGCTGCTGCAGAGAAAATTGCGGCGGTCTGGGATGTAAAGGCGAAGAGCAGTACCATTTATGATTACGATGCGGCGAGTGATAAATTCCTCTTTTCTGAGGGAACGCCGGGAATTGCGGTAAACCAGGAAAAACTGGCGTCAGATCTGGCAGACGCAGCGGTAAATGGCAGTTATGACGCTGTGATTGCGGCAGAGGTGAGCACGACCCGGCCGAAGTATTCCGAGGCAGAGGCGCGGGCGCGCTATGAGAAGCTGGCTTCTTTCACCACGGAAACGACAGCCAACGAAAAGCGCAACACCAATGTACGGCTGGCGGCAGAAGCTATCAACGGAACTATTGTGAAGCCGGGCGAGGAATTCTCATTTAACAAGATCGTCGGGCCGAGAACGGCAGAAAAGGGATACCAGGAGGCAGCGGCTTACAACAGCGGCGAGGTGGTGCAGGAGCTGGGCGGCGGCGTCTGCCAGGTTTCTTCTACTTTATATCAGGTGGCGTTCCGCTCCGGTATGAATATTACCTACCGCCGGTCTCACACCTTTGAGCCAAACTATGTTACTCCGGGCCAGGATGCGGCCATCAGCTGGGATTACCCGGATTTCCGGTTTGTGAATACTTCGGAGGTAGCTATTGGCATCCGGGCCAGCTACAGCAACCGGAAGACTACGGTGGCCATTTACGGAGTTCCGATTCTGGAAGATGGAGTGACCTGGAGTCTGGAATCAGAAAAGGTGGAGGAACTGGATACGCCGGAACCAACCTACGAGGAAGACCCGACGCTTGCGCCGGGAACCGAGGTGGTAAAGAAAGCCGGAACCAAGGGAAGCCGCTGGATCACTTATAAGGTGGTGAAGAAGAATGGCGAAGTAGTAGAGCGGACCGAGGACCACTCCAAGGAGTACAAGGGGCATGCAGCCATCATCCGCCGCAACAGCGGAAAGACTCAGGTGAAGGAGACCTCCGCAGCAGCAAAGACTACGGTGGCAGCAACGGTGGACGGCATGCCGGATGATTACGTTCCTGGCCAGAAAGAGAAGGTAGCGCCGGAAAGCTCTGCAGCTGCCACAAAAGGAACGTCAGAGAAAACAACTGCGTCAGAGAAAACCACGGCAGCAGAAAAAACAACGACAGCAGAAAAAACAACAGCGGCAGAGAAGATGACAGCAGCGAAAGACACCACGGTGGCAGAGAAAACAACTGAGGCAGAAAACATGGCTGAAAAAGGTACAACTGCGCCAGAAAAAAGCAATGTACCTGCAGAAGGACAGGCCGTAGCAAAGCCGACCGCGCCGGAAACCTCTGCGCAGTAGAGAAAGAAACAAAATTACAACAAAACATGAAAACAGCAGGAAATGGCAGAGAGGAGGAGTGCATTTTGGGTGGGCGAGATTCGTTAGGAAGTTTCGAAAACGGGCGGGTTTTGTATTATGACAGCAGAAAGAAGAGGGGGATCCTATGCCAGATCAGGAGAAGATACAGAATGAAAATGAAGAACCCCGCACACTGACACTGGAAGAACAGTGGCAGATGGACGAGGAAATGCAAAAAGAGTATGGGAGTAATTATCAGCTTTTCACACCGCAGTGCAGGAACTGTCGTTTCGCAAAAGAGGGAACAACCGAAAGCTGCCAGAAGTACGAGGAGATTCCATGGGAAATCCTGACGGTTCAGAAACGGCGATTTTGAGGGAAAAGGTATAAATCCCTTACCGCACGAAAAACACGCCCGCAAAGCCGCTTGTAGCAAGGCTTTTTCTGCCCCTACTGCGTAACAAAGGGCATGAAAAAAGCGGCGTTCCTGTTCTTCCGTGTGGAAGTGGGAAACGCCGCTGGTGCGGTGCAATATTTAGTTGTAGTACAAACCATGCTTGTCCGTTGTCCGAAAAACCTTGATTTTACTGTGTTTCAAAAAGTATCGTTATCTAACTTCATCTTTCAACCGTCCTGCCTTCCAGCGCATGATTGCTGACATTGGGGCGGGGAAAATCGGCTGCGTTGTCACCAAAGACCTATCCAGACTTGGTAGGAACTATATCGAAGCCGGAAGCTATATCGAAATCTTTTTCCCAAAACACAATGTACGTTATATCGCCATCACGGATGGCGTGGACAGCCTGACCCGTTAGGAAATGGACATCACGCCCTTTAAGAATATCCTGAACGACATGTATAGCCGGGATATTTCCAAAAAGGTGCTGGCGGGGCGTATGACCCGTTCCCGTCAGGGAAAGTTCTGCGGCGGGCAGCCGCCTCTTGGCCTGATGCGTGACCCGGAGGACAAAGGGCATCTCATCCTTGACCCGGATACTGCGCCGGTTATCCGAAAAATCTATGATATGGCGCTGGATGGCTGGGGCTGTATGCGGATTGCAAAGCAGCTCATGGATGATAAAATCCCTATTACCAGAGTAAAGAGCAATACAGAATGTGACTTAAATTACTATTCATGGGGAAGTGCGAGGATCAGCCATATCCTGCGGAACCCCTTTTATAAAGGCGCACATCTTGTCTGCCGGACACATCAGAAAGGCATCCGCTCCAACACCTATGACATTATCCCCCGTGAAGACTGGGAAGTGATTGAGGGCTGCCACGAAGCGGTTGTGACGCCGGAGGAATGGGAACAGGTGGAGGAAATCATTGACCGCAGACCCACCATTATGAAAGGCAACGCCTGCCCCTTCTACAACCTGTTCCACGGGCTTGTCTACTGCGCCACCTGCGGGAAGTCTATGCAGGTGTGGTATGAAAAAGTCGGCAGAACCGGGAAGAACCGCTTCACCGGCGAAATGCGGGAGCCGATTGATAAGGCATACTATATCTGCCAGACCTACAACCGGTTGGGCAAGAACGCATGTACCAGCCACAAGATTGAGGCAAGGGATTTGTATAATCTGGTGCTGAAGGATATTCAGGAATTGGCGGAACAGGCCATGAAGGATGCCGATGCGTTCTATCAGCGGCTCAGCAGCCGGATGGAGCGCCGATATCTGGTGGACGCTTCCCAGACGGAGAAGGAACGGAAACGGCTGGAAGTCCGGAATCAGGAAATTGACGGGATGTTTTTAAGCCTGTATACGGATAAGGCCAAAGGCGTCCTGACCGAGCAGCGGTTTATGAAGCTGACGGCGGCGCTGGAAGAGGAGCAGGAAGCCAACCAGAAGCGCCTGCACGATCTGGCGGTGATGCAGAGCCGGGCGAACCTTTTTACATTCAGTCAAAATGGTAAGGCTGATCCATCAATAAAAATCAACTAAAGGTCTGCAATTTATCGATTGCGTCCTGTATCAACTTTCTGATATTTAAGTCGTCTACACCTGCTACTAAATTATCACAATGATTTACGGGAATTAGAATACGTTTTGCACTGCTTTGTGCAACAGCCAATGCCATACGGGGGGTAATTTCTCCCAGCAGAGCGTCTGCAATTACAATTCCGATAGGACCAATAATTACATCGGCCTTCCCGCTACACACTACAACAGCATTTTCTCCGGTGGCTGCGAAATCTGCCCCGGCCTTTAACATTGCAGATGTCGCCAAAGAGTTCGTTCCGACTGCTGTAACCGTAATGCTAGGCAGAGTGCGCTTGATTTCCATAACAAGTTGTTTACCAATACCACCGCCTTGAGCGTCTATAACTAATATATCCATATTGGCGTTTCATCTCCTTTTCTTTTTGCGATTGTGGGTTATTTGATAAATTGCTCAATCGCTTTGTTCAAACGGTCGATTGATTCTTTGTCGCCATTCTTAACGGCATCCACCAGACAATGATCGATGTGATCCTTCAGGATAACTTTACCGATATTATTGATAGCAGATTTTACTGCGGCAAGCTGAATTAACACATCCGCACAGTCTTGCCCGCCTTCTACCATTCGCCTGACTGATTCCAGGTGTCCAATGGCACGGGAAAGACGATTGATGACCGCTTTGGTCTGCGTATGGCTGTGGTGATGTGTATGACTGTCTTCTGTGGGATCAGAAATGGGATGAGCGGAATTGGGCATAGTGTGGTCACCTCCCTGTGCGTTTAAGATTCCATAGTATTGTACGTAGAAATGTGATATTTGTCAATTGTAACATCCCCCTAGGGGGCTTCACAAAATTGCGCAACATGATATAATTCTTATGGTTGAGATTTGCAGAAACACAAAGATTGCCTGCACGTAGCGGCAATGCGGCCAGAAGGTTGCTCACAGCTTTGCTCTGCCCTCCGCTGTCATCAAGCGGTATAAAAAAACACATGATAGAGCTGAAGCAGGAACGACACAGACAGAAGTCTGCTGTATGCACATAGGAGTGCAACGGCAGACTTTTTCTTTTTCTGAATAATGAAAGCAATTTCATATTGCACGGGGAGGAAAAGGTATGCAGAAGGTAGGAAGAAAATACAAAATTATTTTCAAGGGACGGCAAAAGAAGCTGTATGCCGTAGCTTTGAACAAATTGCGCGCCTGACAAGCGTTCCCTATATTGTGCGGTCCAGTGCGGAAAATGGCTTTTACAGTTGGGCGGGCCAAAAGGGTGTTCCGGCTGTTATTATTGAGCGGGGCGGCTGCGGTCTGGTGAAACGTCATGAAATAGAAGCAGATATTGTGGATGTACGGAATATCCTGAGGGGGCTTGGATTTCTGCGCGATGGCATACAGACCGTGACGTCTTCTCAACACCTGATCCGCAATGCTTATTATGAAAACGCTCCATGCCACGGCTGCTGGCATCCTCAAAAGTTACCTGGAGACATGGTTGTAAAAAATGAACTTCTGGGAGAAATCCGTGATATTTACGGCGAACTGTCGGAGCGAATTTTTGCAAAAACGACGGGCGTTATTCTCTATCAGACCGTCTCCCTGGGAATTGAGGAGGGAACACCGATGGTTGCATATGGAGAGCTGAATGATTGATAAAAGGAAACTAAGAGGATATGGACACAATCAAAAATGACATGAAAAAATACTGGTCCCAAAGAGCGGAGAAATTTTCCCTGCTCCGGCAAAGGGAATTTGCCAGTGAAAAGCACGAACAATGGCTTGCCGAATTGGATCGGTATCTTCCTCCGGGACGGAAGCTGGATATCCTGGATATCGGTACGGGTACAGGTTTTTTGGCTTTTCTTCTGGCTGAACGAGGGCATCATGTAACAGGTATTGATTTGACACCGGACATGATCATGAAAGCAAAGAAAATAGCCGGCAGGCTTGAACTTTCCGCCGACTTTTTTGTTATGGATGCAGAGAAGCCGGATTTTTCGCCCGCATCCTTTGACGCCATTGTTACCCGAAAACTCACATGGGCGCTTCCAAATCTGCCGCTTGCTTATCAAACATGGCACAAACTGTTGCGGCCGGGAGGAATTCTGGTGAATTTTGACGCCGACTACTGCCGGGAAAAACCGGCAGCCGTACCGTCTCACCATGCACACCAGGATGTAAGTACTGGACTCATGCAGGAATACGAGCGGATGAAAAACGTTTTGCGTCCGTGTCAGAAGCCGAGACCACAGTGGGATACGGAATTACTGTTGCAGGCGGGTTTTTCCAATATTGCGATAGACAACGGCATATGGCAGAGGATTTACGCAAAAATTGATGAGTTTTACGACCCAACGCCGGGGTTTGCGGTCTCGGCAACCGCATAGAGAGGAGAAAACATGAATCAATCAAGTTGCTATATCAGTGAAAATATTGCCTACTGGACAAAACGGGCACCAAGTTATTCGAAAGTAAACCAGAAAGAATTGCAGACAAGGCAGCATATCGTTTGGGGCAGGGCGTTGGATATGCGAATTCAAACACACTTTAGCGGGAGAAAAAGAGAGGAGATCCATGTTCTGGACGTGGGGACAGGACCGGGCTTCTTTGCCATCGTTCTGGCAGAATTGGGGTATCAGGTTACGGCGGTCGACTATACGAAAGCCATGCTGGAGCAGGCGCGCATAAACGCCGGGATGTCTGCCGAACGAATCGGCTTTTATCATATGAATGCGGAAAAACTCTCGTTTGCAGACAGCAGCTTTGATGTTGTTGTTTCGCGCAATCTGACATGGAACCTGCCTTCGCCTGAGCGGGCTTATGCCCAGTGGACCAGGGTGCTGAAGCCAGACGGGCTGCTATTGAACTTCGATGCGAACTGGTATCGATATCTCTATGATTCGCAGGCTCAGGAAGGGCATCTTTCTGACCGAGAGAAGGTGCGTTCTTCCGGTGCGGAAGATGATACTGCAGGGACGGATGTGGCGGCGATGGAAGCGATTGCCCGACAGACTCCATTATCAAGGTGTTTACGCCCGCAGTGGGATCTGGACATTTTAAAGCGCCTTGGTATGGATGTGACCGCGGATACAGAGATATGGAAACAGATATGGACGCAGGATGAATGGATTAATAATGCCTCTACACCCATGTTCCTAATTGCCGCATCAAGAACTCCGGGAAGGAGGAGGCTATGAAAAATTATGTCATACGACGTTTGCTGCAATTGATCCCCATTTTGTTAATCATCACCTTTCTTTCGTTTGGCATGATGCAGCTAGCAGGCAGCGATGCCGTCATTCAAAAAATGGAGAATACCGGCATGGCGGCGACCCAGGAGGTGATTGATGCGGCGCGGGCAGAGCTGGGGCTTGATAAGCCTTTTTTGACCCAGTATTTTGTGTGGCTGGGAAATCTCTTGCGCGGAGACATGGGAACCAGCTACATATCCGGGCAGGAAGTGTTCTCTACATTTATTTCGAAACTTCCTGCCACCTTGCTGCTGACGGCTGTATCCATTGCGCTGACCGTTGTGATTTCCATTCCTCTTGGAATACTGGCTGCTGTAAAACAGAACCGATGGGTAGACTATCTGATCCGGGTGGCCAGTTTTTTGGGAAACAGTATGCCGAACTTTTTTACGGGATTGCTGCTGATGTATTTTTTTGCGATCCGTCTGGGATGGTTTCCTGTGATTTCCCGGGAGGTAACTCTGCAGAATGTGGCGCTGCCTTCCCTGGCCCTTGCCATCGCCATGTCGGCCAAATATTTACGGCAGGTCCGCGCCACCGTGTTGGATGAACTGAGCAAGGATTATGTGACAGGCGCAAAAGCGCGGGGAGTCCTGTTTTCCGTGACCTTGACAAAGAGCGTGCTGCGGGCCTGTCTGGTCACGATTATTACTCTGCTGACCCTCTCCATCGGGAGCTTGTTGGGCGGCACTGCGATCGTGGAATCCATTTTTATGTGGGACGGCGTGGGAAAACTGGCGGTAGACGCCATCAATATGCGCGACTATCCCATGATCCAGGCGTATGTGATGTGGATGGCGATTATCTATGTCTGTGTGAATCTGATTACAGACCTGTCCTATCGGGCGCTTGATCCGCGAATCCGATTAGGGGGTGTAAAAGAATGAGCAGTTCCGTTACCGTGCGCCGGCAGAAGATCTGCAAGGATCATACCAAAAAAAGACTTGTCTTCTTCCTGCTCTTAACGGTGTTTTTAATGGTCATTGTCGTTTTCGCCGAGCATATTTGCCCGTATGATCCCAATGCACAAATCTTCTCTACTTTGGAACCGCCCAGTGCACTGCACCCTGCTGGAACAGACCGTTTTGGCCGGGATATGCTGTCCCGCATCCTGGTGGGCCTGCAGACCAGCGTGCTCTCTACACTGGCTTTGGTGGGAATCATCACCGTTGTGGGGACTACCATTGGCATTCTGTGCGGTCATCTGGGAGGCATTGTTGATTCTCTGATGATGAGGGTGTCAGATGTGTGCCTTGCTTTTCCCGGGCTGGTATTCGCTTTGGCGATTGCTGCGCTCCTGAACGGGGGACTTCAAAATGCTATTATCGCCCTGGCGGTGGTCAGCTGGCCCAAATATGCCCGTATTGCCAGAAGTCAGACCCTTGCCCTGAAAAGTACGGACTACATAGCCGCCGCCAAACTTTCGGGAGACACAACCATACAACTTATTGTGCGGCACATCCTGCCCAACAGTGCAGGGCCTATCCTGGTCACCGCGATGCTGGATATCGGCACCATGATGATGGAACTGGCAGGCTTGAGTTTTCTCGGTCTTGGCGCTATGCCGCCTACCGCCGAACTGGGAAATATGATGAGCGGCGGGCGTAGTATGTTGCAGACCTATCCCTGGGTTATTATCGGTCCCGGTATTGGGATTTTTGTAGCGGTTGTGATTTTCAATCTGCTGGGCGATACCGTGCGGGACTATCTTGATCCCCGTAACAATAGAAGGCAGTAATGAGACTTTGACAGTTATTATTGAAAAAAGGAGTAAAAAAGATGAAAAAATGCAGATTCTTGTTGACGCTGTTGACTGCGGCTTTCCTCGCACTGGGAGCGTTATCCGGGTGTGCCGCACAAGGCGATTCCCCTGATGGCGAAACTGCCGGAACCACCTTTGTATTCGGCGATACTACCTTTAATGCGGAAAACGAAGAGCCGGACATTAACCCGCACAACACCTATTCCGGTTGGGCTTGCATCCGTTATGGCGTTGGAGAGACGCTGTTCCGTTATTCAGACACCATGGAGATCGAACCCTGGCTTGCCACCGATTATGAGCTGATCGATGAGTTGACCTGGAAAATCACTCTGCGGGACGGCGTTACCTTCTCCAGCGGCCGGGCGATGGACGGCGAGGCCGTGAAAGAGTGCCTGGAGCATCTGGTGGAGATTCATGACCGGGCACGTGGTGACTTGATGATCGATACGATTACCGCAGAAGGACAGACGGTAACCATTACCACAACGGAGCCTCGCCCCACATTGATCAACTATCTCAGCGATCCCTATGGATGCATCATTGATATGGATGCAGGTGTTACCGAGGATGGCATTGTGTCTGGAACAGGACCGTATATCGCCACTTCGCTGATTACCAGTGAGGAACTGAATCTTAAGAAAAATGAAAACTATTGGAACGGCGAGCCGGGATTTGACAATGTGACGGTGCTGACGATTTCGGACGGGGATACGCTGACCATGGCCCTTCAGTCCGGAGAGATCGATGGCGCTTATGGAATGCCTTATGCCAGCTACCCGTTGTTCCAAAATGACGATTATACCTTCTCCAGCACGGCTACCAGCCGGGCGTTTTTCGCACACATGAATTTTGAGAGTCCCATTATTCAAGATCCTGCCGTACGCCAGGCGATTGCTATGGGCATTGACAAAGAGCGTTTTGTCAACGATCTGCTGGACGGCAATGGTTACCCGGCCATTGGCGTATATCCGGACAATTTCTCTTTCGGAGGCGATGCGGTCACTGCCAAAGCGTATGACCCCGACGGTGCCCGACTGATTCTGGAAGAGGCAGGCTGGATGGATACCGATGGGGACGGCATCCGGGAAAAGAACGGCCAGCCCCTGACCATTCGCTGGCTGACCTATCCCAGCCGCCAGGAGTTGCCTCTGCTTGCCGAATCCGTGCAGGCCACCCTGGGCGATATTGGCTTTGATGTGATTATCAACAGCACAGCGGATCACAACAGCATCCGGGTGGACCCGGCGGCGTGGGATGTCTATGCCAGCGCTATGGTCACGGCACCTACCGGCGACCCGGCGTATTTCTTTACCACCCACTGTCTGGATAGCTCAGCGGTGAATAACGGGCACTATCACAGTGATAAATTGGAAAGTTTGGCGTCAGAACTGGACAGAACCTTTGATATGGACCGCCGGGCGGAATTGGCAGTGGAAATGCAGCAGACCATTCTGGACGACGATGCCTTTGTATTCTGCTCTCACCTGCAGATGAGCATGATTTGTCAATCGGATGTGGAGGGACTGGTTGCGCATCCGTGTGACTTCTATGAAATCACGGTGGATTTGAAGCCTGTCCAGTAAGAGGTCATTTTGAGAGGAGGAAGCGGCATGGAACCCTTATTGACCTACGATTCTGTGGAAGTCAGCTTCAATGGACACGCAGTGACTCATGACGTGAGCTTTACCCTTCATAAAGGGGAGATCCTTGGCATTGTAGGAGAATCCGGCAGCGGGAAAAGCACCCTTTTGAAGGCGTCCATGGGGCTTCTGGGAGGAGGCGGATTGGTGACTAGAGGAGATATCTGGTTTCAGAATAAAGATTTGCCTGACTTGCCGGAACCGGAACTGCGGAAAATCTGCGGCGCACAGATCGGGATGATTTTTCAAGATGCGGGCGCTTCCCTTTGTCCAATTCGAACAATCGGAGATCAGATTTATGAAAGCATGGCGGCGCACATGGAAATCACCAGAGTCCAGGCGAAAGAAAAGGCTTTGATACTGTTTGACAAACTCCAGTTTAAAAATGGACAGCGTATCTGGGAGAGCTACCCGTTTGAACTTTCCGGAGGCATGAACCAGCGAGCTGGTATTGCCATAGCCATGCTGATGGAACCGCTTGTGCTGATGGCTGACGAACCTACAAGTGCGCTGGATGTGGCTGTGCAAAAACAGGTGATAGAAGAAATGCTGCACTTGCGCGAACTGTTTGGAACTGCGATTATTTTGGTTACTCATGATATTGGCGTTGTGTCAGCTATGGCAGATACAGTTCTGGTGCTAAAGGATGGACGAATCATGGAGTTCGGAACGACACAGCAGATCCTGTGTGAACCGCAGGATACTTACACCCGTAAGCTGCTGGCAGCAGTGCCGAAACTGCGGAGGGCATAAAAGGATGGGTGTTTTATTAAAAATAGAAGGATTGACAAAGATTTTTTTAGAGGAAGACAAAACAGAGCATATGGCAGTTGACCATGTCAGTTTTCATGTCGATGATGGCGAAACCGTAGGACTGGTGGGTGAGTCAGGCTGTGGGAAGAGTACACTGGCGAAACTGATTACCCGGCTGATTGAACCTACTGCCGGAACAATTCATCTGAATGGAAAAGAGATTACGAAATCCAGAGGAAAGGAACTGCGGGAAGCATACCAGCAGGTGCAAATGGTATTTCAATCTCCTGCGGGTTCATTTGACCCTCGCAAAACCATAGGTCATGGCATCAGTGAAAGTATGCGAAATAACGGGACGCCGAAGGCAGAGAGGATGCGGCGCACAGAGGAACTTCTGGGGCAATGTGGGCTTTCCCCAGAGTATGCGAGACGTTATCCTTACGAGATAAGCGGTGGTCAGTGCCAGCGGGCGGCTCTTGCCCGCGCACTGGCAATCAGACCGAAACTGCTGATCTGTGACGAGGCCACCAGCGCCCTGGATGTAACAATTCAGCAGCAGATTATGGAACTATTAAAATCTCTAAAGCAGGAGAAACAACTTTCTTTTTTGTTTATTTGTCATAATTTGGCTCTGGTACAGTCTTTTTGTGACCGAGTGCTGGTTATGTACGAAGGAAAGATTGTTGAGGAAGGTACTCCGGAGCAGATCATTCAATCTCCGCAGTCTGAATACACCAAACATTTAGTGGATGCTGCCTTTTAGAATACATTTCGAGGATTGTTTAACAACAAAGAAATCTGACGCGTTTGCGCAACGTGTGAACAGCAACGGGTTTCTAAATTTTCCATAAAGAATCCTCTGATCTACTGACAATAGAACAGAAATCTGGTATATTGATGAGGCGGCAAATTGTTTGGAGAAAATACAGGGCTGTTGTGAAATGGAACCAGCCCTGGTATGACAGAAAGTGAGTGATAACACATGATTGATGAAATTATGGAATATAACCGGAAATTTGTGGAGAACAAAGGCTATGAGCCGTATCTGACCAGCAAGTATCCGGATAAGAAACTGGCTATTTTAACCTGTATGGATACCCGCCTACTGGAACTTCTTCCGGCGGCGCTGGGCATTAAAAATGGTGATGCCAAGATCATCAAGAACGCCGGCGGCGTGATCGTGCATCCCTACGGCAGCGTGGTGCGAAGCCTGCTGGTCGGCATTCTGGAGCTGGGCGTGGAAGAGGTTATGGTCATCGGCCATACCGACTGTGGCGTGCAGGGCATGGACGGAAATGAGATGTTAGAGAAGCTGGTGGAGCGCGGCATTGACCAGCAGCACATCGACATTGTGCGTCACAGCGGTATTGACTTGGAGCGCTGGCTTGGCGGCTTCGAGTCCGTGGAGTCTTCCGTACATGAGACGGTACGCAGACTGAAAGAACACCCGCTGATGCCGAAGGATGTGCGGATCAGCGGATTTATCATGGATTCCGCAACCGGAGAGCTGAACCGGGTGGAAGAGTAACAGCTGTGGATTACAGGCAGAATTTGCTGTGCAGCGCGTGAAGCTTCTTATCGGTTGATATAGCGCCACAGAGTGGTGCGGCTGATGCCGAGCCTTTTGGCGGCAGCAGTCTGGTTTCCGTCGCAGAGGGCCAGCACATGCTGGACGATATCCTGGCTGATCCTGTCCAGAGACTGGTCCAGATTCAGGGCAAAGGCCGGCTTGTTCGTTTCATTGCCCTGCGTATGCGCATGCGGATGCGGCATGGCATGGGATGGAGGATCCGCAGGAAAGAGTACGGATTCTTCCTTTAATATGGTTTTTATGGTTTCACCGGATATGTAGGCGGTGCTGGTTTCCAGCACTGCCTTTTTTAGAATGCGCTTGAACTGCGTGCTGTTGCATGGGTAGTCGTAGTCCATGACAAGCTGGGCGGCATCTTCGGAAAGTCCGACTACTTGGCGCCCAAGATCCTGGTTTAAGGTATCAATGTAAAGGCTGGCAGAAGATACCAGGTCGCTTTTCTGTTCCCGCAGCGGTTTGATGGGAAGCGGAATACAGCCCAGCGTGTTGCTGTATTCGAGGGCGGTGTGGGGCAGACAGCCATCTCTGGATTGGGTGCAGGAGAAAATCAGCCGGTTGCGGATATGCAGGTTGGTGTCCAGAATAATGGATAAAAGCTGCTTCTGACGCTGTGGCGGCAATACGCCCAGATTGGAAATATAGATGGTATTATCGTTGTCTGTAAACGGCGAATTATAATGGTTGATCATAAAATTCCAGGTTTTATCGTTTAACAGGGCGCAGTTGATGACATAAAGCGGATTATCACAGCGATGGCTTTTCGCATAGTAAAGGTAGGCAACCCGGTCTTTTCCGGTGCCTATCTCGCCGGTGATCATTAGGGGCGTGTCGAAGGGCGCAATTTGCTCCGTGGCGGAGATAATGTCGCGGGCAAGTTCAGTATTACTATAGAAGCTTTCTACAAAACTCTGCTGTGCCTGCTCTTTATCCATGATGGTGATACCGTATTTGGAATGGCTGAGCGGAATTTTGGAGGGCATGACCCGGAAAATAATGTACGGTTCACTTCCTTCCTCGGCAAAGCTGGAACGGATGGAATATAGCTGGTTTTCCAGAGTGACAAAGAAGGAACGCCGGGGAATATTTTTCGATTTGGAGATTTCTTTTTTCAGACAGCTGATGAAGAGATCTTCTTTTTCTGCATCCAGTGTGGAATACAGGCAGTTTCCGTCCAGATCCAGGATCAGATGGCGGTTGGAGCTGCTGTGAATCAGGGCCTGCATCATGGCGTTGGAGGAAAGCAGCTTCTGGTTCTGATGCCAGGTTCGAATGGTGCTTTCTATGGCCTGCTTTACGCTTTCCGCGCTGGAAGTCAGGATAATGGGCGTGATCCCGATCATTTTCGCGTGGTCGTAGGGGATCATGTCGCAGATGACGGTTTTGTAATCCTGTTCCTTCATATTATCCAGCAGACGGTCCGAATCCGTCCAGTTTTCCGGGGAAAAGGAGAAAATGTCCAGTTTGATCTGCAGAAGGTCACAGAGATTTTTGGCAATGACGGTCAGGGACTGGAAACCGAGCAGCGCGAATTTGGTGCTGGTATTCTGAGCCATTTTGATGCATCGCAAAATGTCATAATATCCGATACCGATATCAATAACGGGAATGTGGACCGCCTGGGAAATCATGTTTGCGGTATTTGCGCGGGAGATGATGATGTCATACTGTTCGCTGTACCGCCTGGCAATGGCAAGTCCCTGTTCCATGCTGCCGGTGAATGCGGTCAGCTCAATTTCCGGGTACTGCAGGGCGCATTGTTTCATGAGCGTGACGAGCCCTTTATAGGGTGCAATTCCAAGAATGCGGATTTTTTTCATGTATAAAACCTCCGAGTGTTACAAACTTAAACATATTATAAAAGAAATTCATTGAAAATAAAAGTGGATTCTGTGTAAAATATGAAATGTAGCGAAAATAAATCTAAAATTTTTGGAAATTAAAATAATGGTGTTTCAAAAATGAACAGCAAGGGCGGTGAGAAGAATTGAAAGACAGATATCTGATCATTGCGGATGATTTTACGGGCGCGAATGACACCGGCGTGCAGCTTCGGAGAAGGGGCTTTGCCACGGATGTGTTATTTGCAGGAAAGCCGGTAGGAGCAGAACATTCAGTTGTGATCGATACCGAATCCAGAACGGTGCATCCGGATCATGCGTATGAGATTGTATCACATGCAGTGGAGAATGTGGATTTTGACGAGTTCTGTTTTGTAATCAAAAAAGTAGATTCTACCATGCGGGGAAACATCGCGTCAGAGGTGAAGGCAGTAGATGAAAAGTTCCAGCCGGAACTGATTATCTTCGCTCCGGCGCTGCCGGATCTTGGACGTACGACAGTGGATGGAGTACAGTGCCTGAACGGTACGGAAATCTGCAGAACGGAACTGGCACTGGATCCGAAAAATCCGGTGGTGGAAGATAATCTGGTGCGTATGCTGTCTGCGGTATATGACGAAAAGGTATTGTTAAAGCGCCTTCCGGATGTGCGGAGCAAGGATCTGGCTTTCGGGGAAGGAAGAATCTATGCCTGTGACGCGGAGACAAACGAGGATCTGAGAAGGATTCTGGTTGCGGCCGGCAAAGAGGAAAAAAAGATTCTCTATATCGGAACGGCCGGACTGGCAGATAATCTGATGCAGCTGGAGCGTCCGTCACTTCCGGCGTTCGGTGTTGTGGCGAGTGTCAGCACGGTAACAAACCGGCAGATGAAGTACTGCGAGGGAAAGGGCATCACCATGGTTCAGATCCCGATGCACCGCATTCTTTCCGGGGAAGAAGATACGAGCACTTATCTGGAGCAGACAGTCAGTGCATTGAAGCGCGGCGAAGATACAATTCTTCTTGCGAATACATCCTACAACCGTGAGGAACTGGAGCTTTCCTTTGAAGCGGGCGAGAAGCTGGGACTTGGTCCGGTGGAGACCGGCGATAAGGTCCGTTCCATCATCGGCCATCTGGCACTGCAGGTGCTTGAGCAGGTTCCGGTGTCCGGAGTATTCCTGACCGGTGGAGATACGGCACTTGGCATGCTGGCCAACATCGGGGCAGACGGATCGGAAATCCTTTCCGAGATTCGCGTAGGCATCCCGTTAGTCCGGGTGAAAGGCGGTTCCTTTGAAGGCATGAAGCTGGTTACCAAGGCGGGTGCTTTTGGTGAGGATGACGCAGTTGCGTTTGCGCTCAGAAAATTGAAAGAAACCATTTAAATTCTTATACATCATAAAGGAGGAGTTACAATGAAAGAATTTTTATTACCTTACGGAAAAGAAAAATTAACTGCAAAGATTGAGGACGAGCATTTTGCCGGTGTCCTTTTATCTGAACTTCATAGCTATAAAGCACCGAAGAGTGGCGCAGAACTGGTTCAGGAGGCTCTGGAGCATCCAATCGGAACTCCGAGACTGTGCGACATGGCAGCAGGAAAGAAAAAGGTCGTTGTGATTTCTTCTGATCATACCAGACCGGTTCCGAGCCATATCATGATGCCTCTGATCCTGGCTGAGATCCGGAAAGGAAACCCGGATGCAGATATCACCATTCTGATTTCCACCGGTCTTCACAGAAGCACCACGAAAGAGGAGCTGGCAGCAAAATTTGGACCGGAGATCATGGCAAATGAGAAAATTGTAGTTCATGACTGTGACGACAAAGACAACCTGGTTTACCTGGGAAAACTTCCGTCCGGCGGCAACCTGATCATTAACCGTCTGGCTGCAGAGGCTGACTTATTAGTAGCAGAGGGCTTTATTGAGCCGCATTTCTTCGCTGGTTTCTCCGGCGGCAGAAAGAGTGTGCTTCCGGGTGTTGCAAGCCGTGAGACTGTTATGTACAACCACAACTCTGGATTCATCGCAGACCCGCACGCGCGTACCGGCGTAATCGAAGGCAACCCGGTCCATAACGATATGCTGTATGCAGCAAGAGCAGCAAGACTGGACTTCATTGTGAACGTTGTCATTGACGCAGCACATGATCCGATCTTCGCTGTTGCAGGTGACTGTGATCTGGCTCACAGAGTTGGCCGTGAGTTCCTGGCTTCCAAGTGTCAGGTAGACGCAATCCCGGCAGACATCGTCATTTCCACCAACGGTGGTTATCCGCTGGATCAGAACATTTACCAGTCTGTAAAGGGAATGACCGCTGCAGAGGCTACCGTAAAAGAGGGTGGCGTGATCATCATGCTTTCCAAGGCAGCAGACGGACACGGCGGCAAATACTTCCATGAGACCTTCCGCGATGAGAAAGATTTGAACCGCATGATGAAGACCTTCCTGGACAGAAAACCGGAGGAGACCATCATTGACCAGTGGCAGTCCCAGATCTTCGCAAGACTGCTGTTAAAGGCAACGGTTGTATTTGTTTCTTCCTGCGATGACCAGTTGGTAGAAGACTTACATATGGTTCCGGCTCACAGCATGGAAGAGGCTATGGAGAAGGCAAAAGCAATCGTAAAGAAAGACGATTACAAAGTAACCGTAATTCCGGATGGTGTATCTGTTATCGTAAGAGAGTAAACAAAAGAGGGGGATTATCATGAAATTTATTCTGATACCGGATTCTTTCAAGGGAACCTTAAGTTCTGAACAGATCTGTGAAATCGCGAAAGAAAAAGTAGAAAAGCATTTCCCGGGCGCAGAAACCGCGTGTGTCCCGGTAGCGGACGGTGGAGAAGGCTCCGTAGATGCGTTTCTGACTGCGCTTGGCGGCAGTAAGGTGTCTGTAACCGTAAAGAATCCTTACTTTGAGGATATGGAGTCCTACTACGGACTGATTCATGAAGGAAAAACCGCGGTTATCGAGATGGCTTCCTGCGCAGGACTTCCGTTGGTGGAAGACAGAAAGAATCCGAAACTGACCACAACTTACGGTGTTGGACAGCTGATCCTTGCGGCAGCAGAGAGTGGCGTGGAGAAGATCATTGTAGGTCTGGGCGGATCCAGTACCAACGATGGCGGATGCGGAGCAGCCGCTGCAGTTGGCATTAAATTTTATGACAAAGACGGCAAGGAGTTCGTTCCGACCGGCGGAACTACCGCGGATATCGCGAAAATTGATTTAAGCGGCAGGGCAAAGGTTCTGGATCAGGTTGAGATTGTTACCATGTGTGATATCGACAATCCGATGTACGGACCGACCGGTGCCTCCTACATTTTCGGACCTCAGAAGGGTGCTGATGAGGCCATGGTAGAAGAACTGGACGCAGGAATTAAGAACTTAAGCCGTGTGATTGCCGAGGCAACCGGCGAGGATATCAGCCAGGTACCTGGCACCGGCGCAGCAGGTGCTATGGGTGCCGGCATGATCGCTTTCTTTGGTTCCCGTCTCCAGATGGGCATTCAGACTGTTCTGGATACCGTAAACTTCGATGAGATGATCAAAGACGCGGATTACATCATTACCGGCGAGGGCAAGCTGGATTCCCAGAGCCTGCGCGGAAAAGTCGTGATCGGCATTGCGGAACGCGCAAAGAAACAGAATAAAAATGTAATCGCTGTTGTAGGCGGAGCAGATGACAGTGAGATTGATAAAGCTTACGAGATGGGCGTGACCGCGGTATTCCCGATCAACCGCCTGCCGCAGGATTTCTCCATCAGCCGTCATCACAGCAAGGAAAATCTTGGCTACACAGTCGATAACATTTTAAGATTACTGGCAGCAAAATAGTGCCAGATAGGGGGATAACTACATGAACATTTTAAAAACTGTGAAAAAGATTCCTGGCGGACTGATGGTAGTTCCGCTGCTGTTAGGTGCCATCATCAATACCTTTTTCGGCGGCACCATCTGGACCATGTTTGATGGTACGTTTACCACATATCTGTGGAAATCCGGCGCAATGCCGATCCTGGCAGTGTTCATTTTCTGTAACGCGACAACCATCAACTTCAAGAAAGCCGGCGTAACGATTTATAAAGGTGTAACGATCACGCTTGTAAAAGTTGGTATGGGTATCATCATCGGCCTGATCTGTGGCAAGCTTTTTGGTGAAGCTGGTTTCCTTGGCCTTTCTACCCTGGCAATCGTAGGTGCCCTGGCAAACTCCAACGGTGGTCTGTACGCAGCTCTTGCAGGTGAGTATGGTGACGCAACCGATGTAGGCGCAGTATCCATCCTGTCCATCAACGATGGCCCGTTTTTCACCATGGTCGCATTAGGCGCTGCTGGTGTTGCAAAAATCCCGATGTCCGTTCTGGTTGGATGTATCATTCCGGTTATTGTCGGATGTATCCTTGGTAACCTGGATGAAGATATCCGTAAATTCTGCGAGCCGGGTGCTTCCATGCTGATCCCGTTCTTCGCATTCCCGCTGGGCGCAGGCTTAAATATCATGAACCTGTTAAAGGCAGGCGCTCCTGGTATCCTCTTAGGTGTTGGATGTACCGTGATTACTGGTCTTGCAGGCTACCTGGTTTACAAACTGTTAAAGATGGACTATCCTGAGGTTGGCGGTGCTATTGGTACCACAGCAGGAAATGCAGCAGCAACTCCGGCATCTGTAGCAGCAGTAGACGCAACCCTGTTAGCAGTATCTGAAGCAGCAACCGCTCAGATCACCGCAGCAATCATTGTTACAGCAATCTGCTGTCCGCTGCTGGTATCTACCCTTCACAAAATGGAGGAAAAGCGCAGAGCAGCTAAGAAGTAATAAGGTGTTGTTTAGAAAAGGACCGGATGGATTGACGCCTCCGGTCCTTTCCATGTAAGATAGAATATGGGTAACTGTTCAGTAGGTCTGCGCATTCACTGCGCTGACCGTATGAAAACATGGGCTTGCAGGCAAAAATCCCATTGCCGAAGGCAATTTTCAATGGATTTTTGCCCGTAACTGTGAAGGTACTGAACAGTTACGAATATGGAAAAATTTCAGGAGGACTGTTACCGATGAGTGAAAAGAAAATTGTGGGAATTACCATGGGAGATCCGGCCAGCATCGGACCGGAAATCACGGTAAAGGCATTTGCGGACAAGTCATTATACGATCTGTGCCGCCCGGTTGTGGTTGGTGATGCCTGTGTGATGGAGGCAGCTCTGCCGATCGTGGGACATACGGAGATGAAAATCAATCCGATTCAGGATATCAGCGAGGCAAAGTATGAATATGGCACCATCGATGTTCTGGATATGGGCCTGGTAGATATGGACAAGTTAAAACGCGGTGAGGTTTCCGCTATGTGCGGCGAGGCAGCATTCCAGTATGTAGCCAAAGTGATTCATCTGGCTATGGACCATAAAGTAGATGCCACCGTTACCAATGCTTTTAACAAAGAGGCAGTCAACCTTGCCGGCCATCATTATTCCGGCCATACGGAGATTTACGCAGAGATGACCGGAACCAAAAACTATACCATGATGCTGGCGCATGAGAACCTGCGGGTTGTTCATGTTTCTACGCACGTATCTCTGCGTGAGGCCTGCGACCGCGTGAAGAAACAGCGTGTGCTGGATGTCATCCGCATTGCGGACAAGGCCTGCAAAGAGCTTGGCATCAAAGAGCCGAAGATTGGCGTGGCAGGACTGAACCCGCACAGCGGCGAGCATGGCTTATTCGGTCATGAGGAGATTGACGAGATCATCCCGGCAATCGAAGCTGCGCAGGCAGAGGGCATCAACGCAGACGGCCCGGTACCGCCGGACAGCTTGTTCTCCAAAGCAAGAGGCGGCTGGTATGATATTGTCGTTGCCATGTACCATGATCAGGGACACATTCCGTTAAAGGTTGTCGGCTTTGTATACAATCAGGAGAAACACGCGTGGGATGCCGTTTCCGGTGTGAATATCACGCTGGGACTTCCGATTATCCGCGTATCGGTAGATCACGGAACCGCCTTTGACCAGGCAGGAACCGGCACCGCCAGCGAACTGAGCCTGCGCAATTCCATTGAATACGCAGTGATGTTTGCGAATAACCGAAAATAAGATAAAAAAGTGCCGTTCCGGCTGTTGCGTGACAGTCTGGAATGGCACTTTTTGTTTTGGATTTTTTACCGAATCACGTTGGTTTCCCCGGTTTTCATGATCCGGAGAATTTCTTCCTCGCTCACCAGGTTGAAGTCGTGCTGGATCATCAGTTTCATGACACTGGCGGTGATGGAAAAGTCGATGAGCTTCTGGGGGGAGAACCCGTGCACCAGACCGTGGATCAAAGCTCCGGCGAAGGCATCTCCAGCGCCCACGGCTTCCAGGCTGTGTACGGTATGGATGGGGCTTTCGTAGAAGTGTCCATCCTTTAAGTAAATGCCCATCCATTCGCCGTCCTCAGCGGTTTTCAGATTGCGCAGAACACTGGCTACAGCCTTGCAGTTCGGGTAAAGCTCCTGAATTTTCAGTATGCCCTGGCGGTAGGTCTCAATCTGGTCGATGCCGTGGGCCATGTCACCGTCAAAGGCGTGAATGCCCAGGGTGGCTTCAAAGTCCTCGTCATTGGCAATGCACAGGTCCACGTACTGCATCAGCTCCTTCATGACAGACTGGGCCTTTTCCTGAGACCACATTTTTGTCCGGTAGTTTAAGTCACAGATGACGGTAATGCCGTGGCTGTGGCAGTATTTCAGTGCGCCAAAAACAGCCTGCTCTACGGAAGGGCTGATGGCCGGGGTCACGCCGGAAAAGAAGAAGATATCAATGCCGGAAAGCAGTGCCTCCCAGTTAAATTCATCTGCGTCTGCCTCAGCCAGGGCGCTTCCGGCCCGGTCATAGAGGACACTTGTGGGGCGGATATCACTTCCTTTTTCAAAGAAATAGATGCCAAGCCGCGCGCCGCCCCGCAGAATGCGGGAGGTATCGACACCGTAGCGGCGAAGCTCATTGAAGGCGGCATCGCCCACCGGATTTTTCGGAAGCTTTGTCAGAAATGCGGCATCATCACCCAAGGTGGCGAGAGATACGGCTACATTGGATTCGGCGCCTCCATAGCTGGCTTCAAAACCGTCTGCCTGCACGATACGAAGGTGTTCCGGAGTTTTTAAACGGAGCATGATTTCTCCAAAGGTAAGTATTTTCACGAAAAGATCATCCTTTCAGAGTGAGATTTCTGTATTTGATGTGTGGTGTTTCTTCTTACTCGTTATATTATAACATGGATTTTGTCACTGTACAGTGGGTAGGAATTTTTCTGCAGGTTATGGCTGAAAGACCGTAAAAAGTATGGTATGATAAGGAACGGAAAAAATTGTTGAAGACAGAAAGCAGAGGAAACATCATGGACGAGCGTTTACAGAAGCAGCTGGATTTTATTCTGGAGATTGATAAAGAGAAAAATATTTTCCGCCAGACCCATTTAAGCGGCCACGGGCGCAATGAGAACGATGCGGAGCATGCCTGGCACATGGCCATCATGGCCTATCTGTTACAGGAGTATTCCAATGAAAAGATTGATGTGGCCCGGGTTATGCTCATGTGCCTGATCCACGATGTGGTGGAGATTGACGCGGGAGACACTTATGCTTACGATGCGGAGGGCTTAAAGACCCAGAAAGCGCGGGAAGAGGCAGCGAAAGAGCGCCTGTATTCCATGCTTCCGGAAGATCAGAAGGCAAATCTGGTGACAATTTTCGACGAGTTCGAGGAGCGAAAGACCCCGGAGGCGAAGTTTGCCAGAGCATTGGATAATCTGCAGCCACTTATCTTAAACAACAGCAACGACGGTGGCGACTGGAAAAACCACGATGTGACCGCAAAGCAGGTATACGGAAGACAGTCCCGGACCCGCGAAGGATCGGAGAAGCTGTTTGAGGTGACAGACAAAATTCTGAAAGAGAATATCGCAAAGGGAAATCTGAGACAGGAATAGACTGAAAAACTGCAAAGCAGAAAGTCCCGGAAAGCAGCGAGAATGCCTGCTTTCCGGGACTTTTGTTTTGCCAGACTTATTTAGCCGGTTTTTCTTCCGTTTCTTCGTCCTCTTCCTCAGCCTTTGCGTATTCGCCAATGTGGAACAGCTGGGAATCAGCAGTGGTGGTTACGGTAACACCTTTCTCTTCCAGTTTCAGATCCTTCACATACAGAGTCTTGGTTCCCTGCGGAAGCTTAGCCAGATCAATTTCAATCGGGTCAAGAAGATGTGCCGGATCTGCTTTGTAGTGGATCTCGGTAATCTCCGGTTCGAAGACACCCTGTACAACCTCTTCATTGAGGAAGGTAACCGGAACGGTGGCGGCTACCACTTCACCAGCAACCAGAGCTTGGAAATCCAGTGCCAGAATCTTCTTGCTGAGCGGATCGTAATCAATATTCTTTACCAGGGCATCGACCTTTTCACCGGAGATATCCAGCATGGTCTGTGCGCCTTCTTTTGCCTTCTTAATGAAGCTTAAAGCATCTTTTTCTGCGTATTTCAGGGCTACGTTTTCTTTCATTTCACGACCGTACAGAACACCGGTGGTGTAACCCTCTCTTCTTAATTTTTTAGCCTTAACCTCAGGATCTCTTTTTTCAGCTGCTAACGTCATCATAATAATTGCCTCCTACTTGAATGGCCGGCCAAAATCCATCCGGTCTTATAATCTTTCTTCATTCGTGTAGATGGAGAGCTTGCTTTATGAGGAAGTTCTTCTTTTTGCACTGACTGTATTATAGCACTTCCGGGAAAAAGTGAACCTTCAAAAAGTACCAAAAAAACAAACATACAAAATAATAAAATTATCTATATTTTCAGAAATTAGCACTCTTTTATGCAGACTGCTAATAACGCACTGGCAGAATTTGGACATTTGTATTGAAAAATGCGTGCAAAAACGATAAGATAAGAACAGAATTATGTATGAATAAAAAAACAATATGTGTGTCGGAAAAGGAGGGCCGGACATGCTTTATATTGGAATTGATCTTGGAACATCCGCGGTGAAGCTTCTTTTGATGAGCGGAGACGGCCAGATCAAAAAGATTGTTTCGAGGGAGTATCCCATTTATTTTCCGCATCCGGGCTGGTCGGAGCAGAAACCGGAGGACTGGTTTGCGGAGACCATGGATGGTTTGAAGGAGCTGCTGGCGGACTGTGATAAAAATCAGGTATCGGGCATCAGCTTTGGCGGGCAGATGCACGGGCTTGTGATCCTGGACAAAGACGATCAGGTAATCCGCCCGGCGCTTCTCTGGAATGACGGACGAACCTGGGAGGAATGCGATTACCTGAATCACGTGGTCGGCAAAGAAAAACTTTCGGAATATACGGCCAATATCGCCTTTACGGGCTTTACCGCGCCGAAGATTTTGTGGGTCAGAAACAAGGAGCCGGAGAACTTTGTGCGGATCGCGAAGATCATGCTTCCAAAAGATTACATCGCGTACCGCCTGACCGGTGTGCATTGTACCGATGTGTCCGATGCGTCCGGCATGCTTTTGTTTGATGTAAAGAACCGCCGCTGGTCTAAGAAGATGTGCGAGATCTGTGGCGTCCGCCCGGAGCAGCTGGCAAGGGTCTATGAATCTTTTCAGAGCGTGGGAACTGTGCTTCCAGAGATTGCGGATGAGCTGGGAATTCCTCATATAGTAAAAGTTGCGGCCGGTGCCGGAGATAATGCGGCAGCGGCAGTCGGAACCGGTACGGTGGGAGATGGCATGTGCAACATTTCTCTGGGAACCAGCGGAACCATTTTCATTTCCTCTGAAAAATTCGGCGTGGACCGGCACAATGCGCTGCATGCGTTCGCTCATGCAGACGGCCATTATCACCTGATGGGATGCATGCTCAGCGCGGCATCCTGTAACAAATGGTGGATGGACGGAATCCTGCAGACTTCGGACTACGCGAAAGAACAGGCTGCCATTACAAAACTGGGGGAGAACCATGTGTATTTTCTGCCGTATCTGATGGGAGAGCGTTCCCCGCACAATGACCCGAATGCCCGCGGTACCTTCATCGGCATGACCATGGACACCAGCCGGGCAGATATGACCCAGGCAGTGCTGGAGGGCGTGGCTTTTGCGCTGCGGGATTCCCTGGAAGTGGCAAAGTCCCTTGGCATTCAGATTGAGCGGACCAAGATCTGCGGCGGCGGAGCCAAGAGTCCGCTTTGGAGAAAGATCATTGCCAATGTCATGAACTTAAAAGTCG
Source organism: Ventrimonas faecis (assembly GCF_040096075.1). Taxonomy (NCBI): domain Bacteria; kingdom Bacillati; phylum Bacillota; class Clostridia; order Lachnospirales; family Lachnospiraceae; genus Ventrimonas; species Ventrimonas faecis. Next base: position 25,847 of record NZ_JBBMFJ010000015.1, on the reverse strand, counting down.
ATATGATTGAGAGCGAGGAAGGACCGGCGCTGGGTGGTGCTATGCTGGCGGCGGTTGCCTGTGGAGAATACGCGAGCGTGGAGGAGGCAGCCCGGAAGCTGGTGAAGATCACCAAAACGGTGGAGCCGGAATCGGAGCTGGTGGTAAAGTACGAAGAGCGGTATCAGAAATTCCGGCAGATTTATCCGGCGTGCAAGTCATTATTTCAGCTGATCCAATAAACATGTTATAGAAATTCACATTTATATCAGGAGGGTAAGCACATGAACAACATTCCAGAAGTGAAAGCAGGCATTGTTGCGGTGAGCCGTGACTGTTTCCCGGAGTCTTTGTCTGTGAACCGCAGAAAAGCGCTGGTGGAGGCGTACAGCAAAAAGTATGACGCAAAGGATATTTACGAATGTCCGGTCTGCATCGTGGAGAGCGAGATCCATATGGTACAGGCGCTGGAGGATATCAAGGCGGCTGGCTGCAACGCGCTGGTGGTATACCTTGGAAACTTCGGGCCGGAGATTTCCGAAACTCTGCTGGCAAAACATTTTGACGGGCCGAAAATGTTTGTTGCTGCCGCAGAAGAAAGCAAGGGCAATCTGGTACAGGGACGCGGCGATGCTTACTGTGGCATGCTGAACGCAAGCTATAACCTGGCACTGCGCAACATTAAGGCGTACATTCCGGAATATCCGGTGGGAACCGCAGAAGAATGTGCAGATATGATCCACGAATTTTTGCCGGTCGCAAGAGCCGTCATCGGCCTGTCTGATCTGAAGATCATCAGCTTTGGACCAAGACCGTTAAACTTCCTGGCCTGCAATGCACCGATCAAGCAGCTTTACAATCTGGGCGTGGAGATTGAGGAAAACTCCGAGCTGGATCTGTTTGAGGCGTTCAACAAGCATGCGGGTGATCCGAGAATCCCGGATGTTGTGGCAGATATGGAAAAAGAGTTAGGCGAGGGCAACAAGAAACCGGAGATTCTGCCGAAGCTGGCCCAGTATGAACTGACACTCCTTGACTGGATCGAGGCACATAAGGGCTACCGCAAATACGTGGCCATTGCCGGAAAATGCTGGCCTGCATTCCAGACCCAGTTTGGCTTTGTGCCGTGCTACGTCAACAGCCGTCTGACCGGCCGCGGCATCCCGGTATCCTGCGAAGTAGATATTTACGGCTGCTTAAGCGAGTTCATCGGCACCTGCGTCAGCCAGGATGCGGTTACCCTTCTGGACATCAATAACACTGTGCCGTATGACCTTTACGATACCGAAATCAAAGGAAAATTCGATTATAAGAGCCACGATGTCTTCATGGGCTTCCACTGTGGCAATACCAGCACGAAGAAGCTGTCCTTTTGCCAGATGAAGTATCAGCTCATCATGGCAAGAAGCCTTCCGGAAGAGGTGACTCAGGGAACGCTGGAGGGCGATATTGTTCCGGGTGACATTACCTTCTTCCGTCTGCAGAGCACTGCGGATAACAAGCTGAGAGCTTACGTGGCAAACGGTGAGGTTCTGCCGGTGGCAACCCATTCCTTTGGCAGCATCGGTGTGTTTGCCATCCCGGAGATGAAGCGTTTCTATCGCCATGTGCTGATTGAGGGCAACTTCCCGCATCATGGCGCAGTGGCATTCGGCCATTACGGAAAGGCACTGTACGAGGTATTTAAGTATATTGGAGTCGATGTCCGGGAGATTGGCTACAACCAGCCGGCCGGCGTGCGCTATCCGACAGAAAATCCATTTGCGTAATGTGATTTTCCGGGATGTGGGAACCTGTGAAATAAAAAAGGGGCGAAGCTTTTCAAGAAGCTTCGCCCTGTTTTTCATTTCATAAGCAGATCAGATGGCCGGAAGAAACGCGTTGACTACATTATAATTATATCATATAACGCTATGAAAGCAAAGAAAACAAAAGGCCAATATGGCTTCAATTCAGATAATTCCGCATGGTTTTCAGCGCATTTTTCTCCAGCCTTGACACCTGTGCCTGGCTGATGTGAATCTCCTCGGCAACCTCGGTCTGGGTCTTGCCCTCAAAGAAACGCAGATCAATGATATGGCGCTCCCGGTGGGGCAGCCGATCCATGGCTTCCCGCAGGGAGATTTCTTCCACCCAGTTCTCCTCGGAACTCTTCTTATCTTTAATCTGGTCCATGACATAGAGCGGGTCTCCGCCATCGGTGTAGATGGGCTCGTAGAGACTGACCGGGCTCTGGATGGCATCCAGGGCGTAGGTAATGTCCTCTTTGCTTACACCGATTTCCTGGGCAATTTCCATGAGGGTTGGTTCTCTGGAGTTTTTGCGGGTCAGGCCTTCTCTGGCGTAAATGGCCTTGTAGGCTGTGTCCCGCAGGGAGCGGCTGACCCGGATGGAATTGTTGTCCCGCAGATAGCGCCGGACCTCTCCTAAGATCATGGGCACCGCGTAGGTGGAGAAGCGGACATTCTGGGTAATATCAAAATTGTCGATGGCCTTGATCAGGCCGATGCATCCGATCTGAAACAGGTCATCCACATTTTCATTGCTGCCGGAAAAGCGCTGGATCACACTCAGGACCAGACGCAGGTTTCCTTTGATGTACTGTTCTCTTGCTTCTTCGTCACCTTCCAGAATCCTCTGAAACAGCGCGTCCTTTTCCTCATTCGTAAGCAGGGGCAGCTTCGCCGTATTGACTCCGCAGATTTCCACTTTGTAGCCTGCCATGTTCCTTACCTCCGCAAATTGTGTAATGTTCCGGGATGTGATACATAGAACATGATTTACGGAAATGGGGGGAATTATACTTCCAGAAATTGGCTGTCTCCAATTTTGCCGTTGCTTTTTTACGGCTGCCTGTTTATGATGATGCTATGAGACCACAATACGATAAGAAACATAAAGGAGCAGACCCATGGGACATTTTTATTTTGTAAGACACGGACAGACGGTATGGAATGTGGAAGGAAAAATTTGCGGAGCCACAGATATTGCCCTGACTGAACTGGGACATGAGCAGGCTATTGCGACTGGCAAAAAAATTCTCGAAGAGCATATCCATGCGGATGAAATTTTGTATTCCCCGCTGATGCGGGCGGCGGACACGGCAAAGCATATTTCAGAGGTGACCGGCATTCCGGCGCGGGTGGAGCCGCGTTTAAAGGAACAGAACTTTGGCAAGTGGGAGTCCACGCCAAGAGGTGGAGCTGAGTTTAAAGTGGCAAAGCAGTCTTTTGCCTGCAGCTATGAGGGCGGCGAGTCCATGCTGCGCTTGGCACAGAGAATTTACAATTTATTAGATGAGGTCAAAGCACAGTCTGAGGAAAAGACCTATATTCTGGTGGCTCACAATGGCATTGCAAGAGTGGTGCAGTCTTATTTTACGGATATGACCAATGAAGAGTTTGCAGGGTATGGCGTGAAGAACTGTGAAGTGGTGCGGTACGATTTCTAGAAAATTCGCAGTTCGGGCTGAGTTGCAGTGGGACAGATGGTTGGAGGGCGGCCTGGAAAATTTGACAGGCAATTATGAAAAAAGTTGGCAAAAAATACTTGAGGTAAAGTTAGCTTTAGGTATTATGATGTATCCAGAACATTGCGCTTTCAAAATAGAAAGCGATTTATAGTAAAAGGAGGTAACTGTGAGGGTACTGAACAGTTACAAAAGGAGGAACATTGTATGAGTGACCAGAAACCAGTTGCAGCAACGAACGGCAGCCAGTACGTGCCGTATGATCAGAGAACCGGCGAAGAGTCTGTGGTATATTTCACCAGAGATCTTTCCGAGGAAGGTTTAAAGAAAGTTTACAACCGCATTAAGGAGCACATTTCCGGCAAGACCGGCGTGAAGCTTCATACCGGTGAGAAGAACGGCCCAAACATCATCCCGCGTCCGTGGGTGAAAGAGCTTCTGGCATCCGAGCTTCCGGAGGCAAACATTGTAGAGACCAACACCTACTACGAGGGTGACCGCTACACCACTGAGCAGCACAGAGAGACCCTGAAAGTCAATGGCTGGACCTTCTGACCGGTAGATATTATGGATGAAGACGGAACCGCTATGCGTCCGGTGAAGAATGGCAAGTGGTTCACCGAGATGAGCGTCGGCAAAAATCTGTTAAATTATGATTCCCTGCTGGTTCTGACCCACTTCAAGGGCCATGTCATGGGCGGCTTCGGCGGATCCAACAAGAACATCGGTATCGGCTGTGCAGATGCTAAGGTAGGAAAGGCAATGATCCATAGAGCAGAGGGCTCCGATAATATATGGAGCATCGCTACCGAGGAGCTGATGGAGCGCATCAGCGAATCCACCAAATCTGTGGTAGACCATTTTGGCGAGCACATTGCTTTCATCAATGTGATGCGTAACATGTCTGTATCCTGTGACTGTGAGGGCGTAGGCGCAGAGCCGGTTGTTACTCCGGATGTAGGAATCGTGGCATCCGCAGACATTCTGGCAGCAGACCAGGCCTGCGTCGACATGGTATTTGCCATGAAAGAAGAGGATCATAAGGCACTGACTGAGCGTATGCTCAGCCGCCACAGCATGCGCCAGCTCTCCTATATGAAGGAACTGGGCATGGGCAACGACCGTTACCGCCTCATCGATCTGGATAACGACGATGCAGTCATCGATGCAGCCAAGGCAGTCGAGGGCGTGGTACCGTTTGGTCAGGTGAGAAAGATTGAAGTTATCGTGAAGTGATATTGAAGTAGATGTTGAAGTAAATTAAATTTTTTCTATTCCCTTGCTATTTGGAAAATGTGTGTTATAATACAAATAGAACAAGATGATATTGTAATATAAATACATTCAGGCTGCTGTCCATATGCGTTGCGCAGGCAGCAGCCAATTTAGAAAGCAGGGTGAGAACAATGGCTGCAAAGAAAGATTTTTATGAAGTACTCGGTGTGTCCAAGACAGCGAGTGATGCAGAAATTAAAAAAGCATACCGTAAACTTGCCAAAAAGTATCATCCGGACAGCAATCCGAACGATGCCGTGGCAGCAGAGCGGTTTAAAGAGATAAATGAAGCCTATGACGTTTTGAGTGATCCGGAAAAGAAGAAATTGTACGACCAGTTTGGCGCGGCAGCGTTTGAGGCCGGATTTGATCCGAAGGCGGCAGCTGGAGGATATGGCGGCTTTGGCGGTTTCGGTGGATTCCACGGTGGTTTCGGCAGCGGAACCGGTGGATTCCACAGTTACTCGGGCGATCCGAACAGCGGGTACCAGGAGTTCCATTTTGAGGGCAACCCGGAAGATATGGATGACATCCTTGGAGGTATGTTCGGTGGAATGTTTGGAGGACATGGCGGAAAGCGGAGAACATCCGGTGCCAGCGGAAGCAGCTCTCAGGGCAGCGGATTCCATGGTGGTTTTGGCGGCAGTGGTTTCCACGGCAGCGGCTTTGATAGCAGCGGCTATCAGGGCGGCAGCTTCCATAGTGGTTTTGGAAGCGGTGGATTCGATGGTTTTGCTTCTAACGGCGAATACCAGAGCCGTGGCCGGGATATTACCTCTGACCTGACTGTGACATTCGACGAAGCGGCTTTCGGCTGCGACAAGATGATCACATTGACCGGTTCCGACGGACGGAAGCAGACACTGCAGCTTCACATCCCGGCAGGCATGGAGGACGGCAAGAGCCTTCGCCTGCAGGGCAAGGGCGGCGCAGGAATGAATGGTGCTCCGGCGGGCGACCTGCTGATCTGCATTCATGTTGCGGAGAAGCCTGGATTCACCAGAAAAGGCGCGGATGTCTATACCACAGCAAATATTCCGTTCACTACAGCAGTGCTGGGCGGTGAAGCCATCATCCAGACCTTAAACGGCCGCGTATCCTGCCGCATCAAACCGGGCACCCAGTCCGGTTCCAAGATCCGTCTGAAGGGCAAAGGCGTAGCCAATATGCGGGATCCGAAGACCTTCGGCGATCTTTATGTAACCGTTCAGATTGAAGTGCCGACCAATTTAAGCGCGGAGGCTCTGACAAAGCTGAAAGAGTTTGAAGCAGCGAGCAATCGCAAAAAAAGCGGGTTTCACGCCGCATAATAGAAAGTAAAATAGAAAGTTCTGCACAATGAGAGTAACTTCTCAAAGTGCAGAACTTTTTTCGTTCCGTCCCTATATGATTGCCATAATGCGCTCCTCCGTTCAGAACCCGTCTTCCCCAGTTGTTATGCTTTATTCTTTTCGTAAAGGATCATGAGCCCTTTTAAGAGAAGGGCATCATCGTAGAGAATCTTGTGGCGGCAGAGCGGAACCACAAAGCGGGAGAGACCGCCGGTGGCAATGATGGTGGCCGGTTCCCCCAGCTCTTCTTCCATATGGTCCAGAATTCCGTCAATCATGCCGGCATTGCCGTACATAATGCCGCTGCGCATGCAGTCGATGGTGTTTTTGCCAATGACGTGCTTTGGAATATCCAGGCTGATGGATGGAAGCTGCGCGGTGTTGCTGCTTAAGGAGTCCAGGGACACACGGAGACCCGGATAGATGATGCCGCCGATGTAGTTACCGCCCTTATCGACAACGGACATGGTGGTTGCGGTACCCATATCGATGATGATGATGGGACCCGGATATTCCTTTATGGCAGCCACGGCGTCTACGATCATGTCGCTTCCCACGGTTTTTGGGTTATCCATGATGATGTTCATGCCGGTTTTGATTCCGGCGCCCACCAGCATGGGATGATAGCCCAGGATCTTCTTCACGGCGGAAGAGATGGCCGCGTTTAACGGCGGAACGACAGAGGACATGATGGCACCCTCGATCTCGGACGGGTCGATCTGGTGGATTTCCAGAATGTTCTTTATATTAATGGCGTACTCGGTTCCGGTTTTTGCGTGGTCGGTGGTGACACGCTCTACAAAATAAGTTTTATGAGAATCGATACAGCCGATGACGATGTTGGTATTTCCCATATCCAGTGCTAAAATCATGGAAAGAAGCTCCTTTTATTCGTGAAAATTTTCGTGTGGGACAGGCGTAAAAGCCTGTGTGCATTATGTTACATCCTACCATATTTTAGAGCGAATGACAATAAAAAACGGGGTTCTCTGACAACGATCACTCTTTTATTGACGGATAAAATATGGTATACTGAAAAAACTGTTTACGATAGATCGAGGAGGAATTTTACTCTTATGTTAAAAGGAAAAACCGTAGTTCTGGGTGTGAGCAGCAGCATCGCAGCCTACAAGATCGCAAATCTGGCCAGCATGCTGGTAAAGCAGCACGCCAATGTGCGGGTCATCATGACACAGAACGCAACCAATTTCATTACCCCAACGACCTTTGAAACCCTCACCGGACAGAAGTGTCTGGTTGACACCTTTGACCGGAACTTTGAGTTTCAAGTGGAGCATGTATCCCTGGCCAAGCAGGCAGATATCTTCATGATCGCCCCGGCTACCGCCAATGTGATCGCGAAAGTATCCCATGGTCTTGCGGATGATATGCTGACGACTACCTTCCTGGCCTGCAAGGCCCCGAAGTATCTGGCACCGGCCATGAATACTCAGATGTATGAGAATCCCATCACCCAGGATAACCTGAATATCTGCCGGAAATACGGCATGCACATCATCGAACCGGCCAGCGGCTATCTGGCCTGCGGCGATACCGGAGCCGGAAAGATGCCGGAGCCGGAGACATTATTGGAATACATTTTACAGGAGCTGGCCTGTGAGAAAGATCTGGCCGGAAAGAAGGTTCTGGTGACGGCAGGACCAACCCGGGAAGCCATTGACCCGGTGCGCTACATTACCAATCACTCCACCGGAAAGATGGGTTATGCCATTGCCCGGGCGGCGGCAAGACGCGGCGCAGAGGTAACGCTGGTGAGCGGACCGGTGGATTTAAAAGCGCCGATGGGCGTAAAGCTGGTGCCGGTAGTCAGCGCAAGGGATATGTTTGACGCCGTGACCTCTGTCAGTGCGGAGCAGGATGCCATCATCAAGGCGGCGGCTGTGGCTGATTACCGTCCGGCTGTGGTGGGCGCTGAGAAAACCAAGAAGAGCGACGGCAATATGAATATAGAACTGGAGCGCACCGATGATATTCTGGCATGGCTGGGGGCTCACCGGAGAGAGGGGCAGGTACTCTGTGGCTTCTCCATGGAGACCCAGAATATGCTGGAGAACTCCCGGGCAAAGCTTGTAAAAAAGAACGTGGACATGATCGTGGCCAACAGCCTGCGCACCGCCGGAGCCGGATTTGGCACGGATACCAATATCGTGACGGTCATTACGAAAGACGGGGCAGAAGAGCTGGCGCTCATGAGCAAGGATCAGGTAGCGCATGAGCTGCTGAACCGGATTTTTGCCGCAAAGCACTAAAAACAGGGATTTTCCAATCAAAAAGCCATTGTTTCCGGCAACTCTGGCTCTTGTCAAAGATTCATATGTCTGATAAAATGTAAGATTGGAGTAACTGCGCGGGTATGCGTAGTCAGCCAATGGAAACGAGCAGAAAAAGCGGGCGGATTCAGACCGCTTTCACCTATAGAACGGAGGACTTATTTTTGTCAAATATCACAGAAGAAATTAAGAAACGAAGAACCTTTGCGATCATTTCCCACCCGGATGCAGGTAAGACGACCCTGACGGAGAAATTCCTTCTTTACGGAGGCGCCATCAACCTGGCTGGTACCGTAAAGGGCAGAAAGGCCGCAAAACATGCGGTTTCCGACTGGATGGAGATCGAGAAGGAGAGAGGTATTTCCGTTACCTCTTCCGTTATGCAGTTTGAGTACGACAACTACTGCATCAACATCCTGGACACCCCGGGACATCAGGACTTCTCTGAGGATACCTACCGTACCCTCATGGCTGCCGACAGCGCGGTCATGGTCATTGACGGTTCCAAGGGTGTTGAGGCCCAGACCATCAAGCTGTTCAAGGTCTGCGTTATGAGAGGCATCCCGATCTTCACCTTTATCAACAAGATGGACCGTGAGGCGAGAGATCCGTTTGAGCTGATGGACGAGATTGAGAACGTGCTGGGTATCCGCACCTGCCCGATCAACTGGCCGATCGGCTGCGGAAAGAACTTCAAGGGCGTGTATGACCGCCACGACAAGACCATCACCACATTCACCGCTGCCATGGGCGGACAGAAAGAGATTGCTTCCCAGACCTTCCCGGTGGAGGGAACTGACGTGGAGTCCGTCATCGGAGCAGATTACCACCAGCAGTTATTGGATGAGATCGAACTGTTAGACGGCGCAGCCGATGAGTTCGATCAGGAGCGTGTCAGCCGTGGAAACTTATCTCCGGTATTTTTCGGTTCCGCTCTGACCAACTTCGGTGTAGAGACCTTCCTGCAGCATTTCCTGAAGATGACCACTTCTCCGCTGCCGAGAAAGGCCATCACCCGTGAAATCAGCCCGTTTAACGATGATTTCTCTGCCTTTGTCTTCAAGATCCAGGCAAACATGAACAAGGCGCACCGTGACCGTATCGCCTTCATGCGTATTGTATCCGGCAAGTTCGAGGCCGGCATGGAAGTAAACCATGTACAGGGCGGCAAGAAGATCCGCCTGTCCCAGCCGCAGCAGATGATGGCGCAGGACAGAAAGATTGTCGAGGAAGCTTACGCCGGTGATATCATCGGTGTATTTGATCCGGGCATCTTCTCCATTGGAGATACCCTGTGCCTGTCCAACGAGAAGTTTGAGTTTGAGGGCATCCCGACCTTCGCGCCGGAGCATTTTGCCCGCGTGCGCCAGATTGACACCATGAAGCGCAAACAGTTCTTAAAGGGCGTGAGCCAGATTGCCCAGGAGGGCGCAATCCAGATCTTCCAGGAGTTCAACACCGGTATGGAGGAGATCATTGTCGGCGTAGTCGGCGAACTGCAGTTTGAGGTTCTGACCTACCGCCTGGAGAATGAGTACAACGTAGAGGTCAAGCTGGAGAAACTGCCGTACGAGTACATCCGCTGGATCGAGAACAAGGACGAGGTGGATGTAGCCAAGATCCAGGGTACCTCCGACATGAAGCGCATCAAGGACTTAAAGGACAACCCACTGCTGATCTTTGTCAACAGCTGGAGCATCGGCATGGTGGAGGACCGCAACCCTGGTCTGAAGCTGAGCGAGTTTGGCCGCAACTAGAACTGTGGCATAATCCGAAAACAAACGGGCTGCCGCACCGGATGTTGGGTGTGACAGCCTGATGTGAATAAAATGGAAAAGGAGTGTAACATTATGAGCAAGATTGACGTAGTAAGAGCTGCAATGGTAGAGGCTATGAAGGCAAAAGACAAGGCAAGAAAAGATTCCCTGTCCATGCTGCTTTCCGCACTGAAGAACGCGCAGATTGACAAACGCGCAGACCTGACTGAGGATGAGGAGAACGCAGTCGTAAAGAAGGAAATCCGCCAGACCCAGGAGACCTACGATATGGCTCCGGCAGACCGCACCGACATCCGCGAGGAAGCTGCCGCCAGACTTGCCGTATACAAAGAGTTCGCTCCGGAAGATATGAACGTAGAGCAGATTACCGAGGTGATCAAAGGGGTGCTCGCAGAGCTTGGCATTGAGAAGCCGACCGTGGCAGATAAGGGCAAGATCATGAAGGTTCTGATGCCGAAGGTAAAAGGCAAGGCAGACGGCAAGCTGGTAAATCAGACCTTAGCTGATATGACAAAATAGTTTTGGAGGGGGATTTCATGTATAAAGAGAAAATCAGTGCCTGGGTGGATGCCCACAAAGACGAGATGATCGAAGACATTTTTGAGCTCTGCCGCATCAACAGCGAGAAGATGCCGGAAGAGGAAGATATGCCGTTTGGTCCGGGCGCGGCAGAATGCCTGGATACGGCCCTGGATATGGCCGAGGGGTACGGCTTTGAAACCTGTGATTACGACGGATATGTTGGCTGCGTGGACATGAATGAGCTTCCGAAGCAGCTTGATATTCTGGCGCATCTGGATGTAGTCCCGGCAGGAGAAGGCTGGACGGTGACAAAGCCGTTTAAACCGGTACTCAAAGATGGAAAACTGTATGGACGCGGCACTGCGGATGACAAGGGACCGGCTGTGGCAGCTCTTTACGCCATGCGTGCCGTGAAGGAACTGGGCATTCCGTTAAAGAAGAATGTGCGCCTGATCCTGGGCACCGATGAGGAATGTGGCAGCAGCGACATCGAACATTACTATAGCATGGAAAAAGAGGCTCCCATGACCTTCTCTCCGGATGCGGCTTACCCGCTGGTAAACACGGAGAAGGGACGCTTCCCGGGTCATTTCACTGCAAAGTTTGAGGCCTCTGAAGCGCTTCCGAGACTGGTTTCCATCAAGGCCGGAACCAAGGTCAATGTAGTTCCGGGTAAGGCACGGGCAGCCGTAGAAGGTTTTGCCATGACCGCTCTAGAGGCAGCTGCGGCAGAGACGGAGAAAGAGACTGGAATTCATTTTGATTTTGAGGCGGACGGCACGTTTACCGCAGTAACCGCGACCGGTGTCGGCGCCCATGCGTCTACCCCGGAAGTGGGCAACAATGCCCTGACCGGTCTTCTGGCATTCCTTGGAAAGCTGGACTTTGCGGCATGTCCGCAGATTGACATGGTAAGAAAGGCAGCTGCTCTGATTCCGCATGGTGATGTAAACGGAAACACGCTGGGCGTGTTCATGGAAGATGAGCTTTCCGGCAAAATGACGCTGTCCTTCAATATGCTGACGGTAGACGCCGGAAGCCTGGACGGTAAGTTTGACAGCCGTGTACCGGTATGTGGCAATGATGAGAACGTGCTGGAGGTTGTGCGCAGCCGCATGGCAGAGCAGGGAATCACCCTGTTGAATAAAGCCATGATCCCGCCGCATCATGTATCGGAGGATTCTCATTTTGTAAAGACCTTATTAAAGGCGTTTGAGACCTACACCGGACGCAAGGGTGAGTGCCAGGCTATGGGCGGCGGCACCTATGTGCATGATTTAAAGAATGGCGTGGCATTCGGCGCAGCTATGCCGGAGACGGACAACAAGATGCATGGGCCGGACGAGTTTGCGGTACTTGATGAGCTTTTGGTCAGCGCCAAGATTTTTGCGCAGGCCATTGTGGATCTGTGCGGCTGATTGCGTGAGCGCTCAGCAACAGATGAAAGTCGTGAACTGAAAACAGGATAGAGACAAGTGAGGAGAAACTTTCTGACAACAGAGGGTTTCTCCTTTTTATTTTGCATGAAATTGTATTTATAAAAAAACACCTATAAACCTATTGACATAGTGGGTTGAAGAAATTATAATACAGAACAACGAAACACCTACAGAGATACAGGGTAATTCAAAAAATGAGTTACCGAACAGGCGAAAAAGACGTAAGGATGAATTTGGAAAGGCAGGTACATACCATGAGCAAAAATTATAAGTTTGAAACCCTTCAGCTTCACGTAGGACAGGAAAACGCAGATCCGGCAACGGATTCCAGAGCTGTTCCGATTTATGCAACTACCTCTTATGTATTCAAAGATTCCGCACAGGCAGCAGGCCGTTTCGGTCTGACTGAGCCGGGTAACATTTACACCAGACTGATGAACCCGACTTCCGACGTATTCGAGAAGAGAGTCGCAGCCTTAGAGGGCGGCATTGGCGCACTGGCAACCGCATCCGGTTCCGCAGCCATCGCTTACGCAATCCAGAACATCGCAAAGGCAGGAGACCACATCGTATCTTCCACCAACCTGTACGGCGGAACTACCAACCTGTTTGAGAACACTCTGCCGGAGCAGGGAATCACAGCTACCCTGGTAGATCCTGCAGATCCGGAAAACTTCGAGAAAGCGATTCAGCCGAACACCAAGCTTCTCTATGCAGAGACTCTTGGCAACCCGAACTCGGATGTGGCAGATCTGGAAGCAATCGGAGAGATTGCCCACCGCCACGGCATTCCGTTCATCGTAGACAGCACCTTCGCTACTCCGTATCTCTTACGTCCGCTGGAGCACGGCGCTGATATCGTGGTTCATTCCGCTACTAAGTTCATGGGCGGCCACGGAACCGTCATGGGCGGTGTGGTTGTAGATGGTGGTAAGTTTGACTGGAACCAGAACGACAAGTTTCCGGGATTAAGCGAGCCGAACCCTTCTTACCACGGCATCGTGTTCACAGAGGCATGCGGAAATGCGGCTTACATTACAAAACTCCGCACCACGCTGATGAGAGACCTGGGCGCAACCATTTCCCCGTTCAACTCCTTCCTGTTACTGCAGGGCTTGGAGACTCTGTCCTTAAGAGTAGAGCGCCACGTGGAGAACGCGCTGAAGGTAGTGGAGTTCTTAAAGAACCATCCGCAGGTAGAGAAAGTAAACCATCCGTCCCTGGCTACCGGACGTCAGAAAGAGCTGTATGACCGCTACTTCCCGAACGGTGCAGGTTCCATCTTCACTTTCGAAATCAAGGGTGATGTCAATACCGCAAAGAAATTCACCGAGAGCCTGGAGTTATTCTCCCTGCTGGCAAACGTGGCTGATGTGAAGTCCCTGGTTATCCATCCGGCATCCACCACCCACTCCCAGTTAGACGAGGAAGGCCTGCTGGCATGCGGCATCAAGCCAACCACCATCCGCCTTTCCATCGGTACTGAGCACATCGATGACATTATTGACGACCTGAAACATGGTTTTGAGGCAGTAAAATAAGCTGCGTGAAAAGCCTGGGCGCCGCGCTTTTTCCCCCCACATACAGAGCGTGGCGCCCGTAACATTCAGAGACTGACAGAATAAAAAACGTTATACATCGCAAGGAGGACATGACTATGGCAAACATTTACACTTCCGCAGACCAGCTGATCGGAAAGACTCCTCTTCTGGAGCTTACAAATATTGAGAAAAAATTTGGCTTAAAAGCAAAGATTCTGGCAAAGCTGGAGTATTTTAACCCGGCCGGTTCCGTAAAGGACCGTATTGCAAAAGCCATGATCGACGCGGCAGAAAAGAACGGTCAGTTAAAGCCGGATTCCGTGATCATTGAGCCGACCTCCGGCAATACCGGAATTGGCCTGGCTTCCGTGGCAGCAGCACGCGGATACCGCATCATCATTGTTATGCCGGAGACCATGTCCGTGGAGCGCCGCCAGTTAATGAAAGCTTATGGCGCTGAACTGGTTCTGACCGAGGGCGCAAAGGGCATGAAGGGTGCCATCGCAAAGGCCGATGAGCTGGCAAAGGAGATCCCGAACGCATTCGTGACCGGACAGTTCGTAAACCCGGCAAACCCGAAAGCGCATTTTGAGACCACCGGCCCGGAAATCTGGGAAGACACCGACGGTCAGGTAGACTATTTTGTAGCAGGTGTTGGCACCGGCGGAACCATTACCGGAACCGGCAATTTCTTAAAATCCAAGAATCCGGATGTTAAGGTTGTCGCAGTAGAGCCGGAAACTTCCGCAGTGCTTTCCACCGGTGTGGCAGGCGCGCACAAGATTCAGGGAATCGGCGCAGGCTTCGTGCCGGAGGTACTGGATACTAAAGTTTATGACGAGATCATTCCGGTCAGCAACGATGACGCGTTCGCAACCGGCAAGGAAATCGGTAAAAATGAAGGCGTACTGGTAGGAATTTCTTCCGGTGCCGCAGCATGGGCAGCCATTGAACTGGCAAAACGCCCGGAGAACGAGGGCAAGACGATTGTAGTGCTTCTTCCGGATACCGGAGACCGCTATCTGTCCACCCCGTTATTTGCAGACTAATTTAAGAAAAGGATGGTTTGGGGATTATGATGATTTCAACAAGAGGAAGATATGCACTGCGCGTCATGGTAGATCTGGCAGAACATGCCACCGGGGCGTTCACGCCTTTAAAGGAGGTGGCAGAGCGGCAGGATATCTCCCAGAAGTATCTGGAATCCATCATGTCCAACCTGTCCAAATCTGGTTTTGTGGAAGGGGCTCAGGGAAAGGGCGGCGGCTACCGCCTTGTGAGGGAGCCGGAGGAGTACAAAGTTGGCGAAATTCTGCGCCTGACCGAAGGATCCCTGGCTCCGGTAGCCTGTCTGGAGGCGGATGCCAAACCCTGCGCCATGTCTCCGCACTGCCGGACCCTTCCCATGTGGAACCGCCTCAATCATGTGATCAATGAATTTTTTGACAGCTACACCATCGCCGATCTCATGCAGACCGAGGATGGAGGGGACTATGTGATTTAAGTTTGAGGTGCCAGACAACGGTCGGAGCAAACTGCCGTGCTTGCCCGAAGCAGTTTGGGACAACGTTGGCTGATAGGGCGAACGCCCGTCAGCGAGGAAATGCGAAGCATTTTCGAGCTTGCACCGTAAAATTGTCAGAATAACCTTGACAAACTCACCCACCCGGCGTACAATACGCCACATAGGGTAGTAGTATAAGAACTACGGAAACGAGGAACCAGCTATGACTCAGAATAAGACCATGCAGATGAATATGGTTATGATGTGCGGCATGATGATGGACATGTGCCGTATGTTCGTATGCAATCAATTTCATCAGTAATCTGCAAGGTCAGGAAAGAGCATAGAAGAAGCATAAAATCAGAAGCAAGAACACATTCTAAGCCGTAAGCCTGTTGCAGGTTTACGGCTTTTTGTTTTTCGTTTTCGTAAAGCAGGGAAAGGAAAAGAAAATGGCATTAGAGGAAACCATCATCCAGTTAAAGCACATGGGCAAGGAATTTAAGACGGCCAACGGGCCGGTGAAAGCCCTCGATGACATTAATCTGGAAATCAAACGGGGAGAAATCTTCGGAATCATCGGTCTTTCCGGCGCGGGAAAGAGTACCCTGGTGCGCTGTATCAACATGCTGGAGATTCCAACCTCCGGCGAGGTATTGTTTGAGGGTGAAAATCTGGCGGCATTAAGTGAGGCGGGCCAGAGAAAGGCAAGACAGTCCATGGGCATGATCTTCCAGCAATTCAACCTGCTGGCCCAGAGAAATATTCTCCGGAATGTATGCTTCCCCATGGAGATCGCGGGAGTTCCAAAGCAGCAGGCGAAAGCGCGGGCCATGGAGCTGTTAAAGCTGGTTGGACTGGAAGACAGGGCAAAAGCCTATCCGGCACAGCTTTCCGGCGGACAGCGCCAGAGAGTTGCCATTGCCCGGGCCATTGCCACCAACCCGAAGGTGCTCCTTTGTGATGAGGCCACCAGCGCACTGGACCCGAATACCACCAAGTCCATTTTGGAGCTGATCAAGCAGATCAACCGGGACTTAGGCATTACGGTCATTGTCATCACCCATGAGATGGCGGTGATTGAAGCCATCTGTGACCGGGTAGCCATTATCGACCACAGCCAGATTGCCGAGTTCGGCCGGGTATCGGAAATCTTCTCCGAGCCGAAATCGAAGATTGGCCGTCAGCTGATTCTGGGGGACGCGGTGGAAAATGTGAAGTTTGACAAGTCCAGAAAGATCCGCATCACCTTTGACGGACGCTCCTCCATGGAGCCGGTTCTGGCCAACATGATTTTAGCCAGCAAGGTTCCGGTGAATATCCTGTACGCTTCCACCAAAGACATTGGAGGCACGGCTTATGGACAGATGATCATTCAGCTTCCGGAGGACGAAGCGGACGCGGCAAGAGCCCTGCATTATTTAAAGACCGTGCAGGTGCCGTATGAGGAGGTGAACGGCGATGTTATTTAGTCAGCAGATTTTGGAACTGATCCGCAACGGAATCGGAGAAACCTTATGTATGGTGATCATTTCCACCATTGTTTCCTACATCATCGGAATCCCACTGGGCATCATCCTGGTGGTGA
The DNA here is from genome assembly GCF_040096075.1 of Ventrimonas faecis. Classification (NCBI taxonomy): domain Bacteria; kingdom Bacillati; phylum Bacillota; class Clostridia; order Lachnospirales; family Lachnospiraceae; genus Ventrimonas; species Ventrimonas faecis. Next base: position 9,130 of record NZ_JBBMFJ010000015.1, on the reverse strand, counting down.
CCGATAAAGAGGGCATCCGCCCCATTCCGGCACTGCAGAAGGTGCTGGGACTCATCATCAACCTGCTCCGGTCGGTGCCGTTCCTCATTCTTCTGATCATGATGATCCCGGTTACCAGAAAGTTGGTGGGAACGAGCCTTGGCTGGAAAGCGGTCGTGCCGCCGCTGGTGGCATCCGCGGCGCCCTACATTGCCCGCATGGTAGAGTCTTCCTTTAAGGAGATTGATGCCGGTGTCATTGAGGCAGCAAAGTCTATGGGAGCTTCCACGTTCCAGATCATCTGGAAGGTTCTGCTTCCGGAGTCAAAGCCGTCCCTCTTAATCGGAGCGGCTATCTCCACCACCACCATTCTGGGCTATTCCGCTATGGCAGGCGCGGTTGGCGGCGGCGGACTGGGCGGCATTGCCATCAACTACGGTTACTACCGTTATGAGACGGACATCATGCTGGTGACGGTAGCCATTCTGGTCATCATTGTCCAGGTTATTCAGGAGATCGGCATGAGACTGGCAAGAAAGAGTGACAAACGAATCCGGTAGAGCGTTTGGACAGGGGAGAAAACCTGACAAACCGGGCCGGAGACAAACAGACAGCGGATTTAGCAGCCGGTCACACGGCTGTCGGCCAAAGGCCATATAAATCAAATTTATTTATCGAGGAGGATAAGTATTATGAAAAAGAACATTGGTGTGATCGCAGCAGCATTCCTGGCAGCAGCAGCCCTGACCGCATGCGGCGGCAGCAAACCGGCTGAGACCACTGCAGCAGCAGAGGCAGCAGAGACTTCCGCAGCAGAGGCAGAGAGCAGCGAAGCAGCAGAGGAGACCACCGGAGATCTGGAGGATCTGACCGTAGGCGCAAGCCCGGCACCTCACGCAGAGATTCTGGAGGCAGCAAGAGAAGAGCTGGCAAAGAAAGGCTACAACTTAAAGATCGTGGAGTACACCGATTACGTTCAGCCGAACCTGGCACTGGACGCAGGTGATCTGGATGCAAACTATTTCCAGCATCTTCCATATCTGGAGCAGTTCAATGAGGAGAGAGGAACCAAGTTAGTAAGCGCAGGCAAGATCCACTACGAGCCGTTTGGTATTTACGCAGGCAAGACCGCAACCCTGGATGCACTGGCAGACGGCGCAAAGGTAGCAGTTCCGAACGACGCAACCAACGAGGCCCGGGCCCTGCTTCTTCTTGAGGCAAATGGCCTGTTAAAGCTGAAAGATGGCGCTGGCTTAAAAGCAACCAAGACCGACATCGTAGAGAACCCGAAGAACCTTGACATCCTTGAGGTTGAGGCAGCACAGGTTCCGCGTTCACTTCCGGATGTTGACATTGCGGTTATCAACGGCAACTACGCAATTGAGGCTGGCTTAAAGGTATCTGACGCACTGGCAGTAGAGGCTTCTGACTCTGAGGCAGCAACTACCTATGGTAACGTTGTAGCTGTTCAGGAGGGCAAGGAAGAGGATGCGAAGACCAAAGCACTCATGGAGGTTCTGACCAGCGACGCAGTCAAAGAGTACATCGAGCAGACCTACGAGGGCGCTGTTGTTCCGTTATTCTAATCAGCAGACGAAAATGAAAAAGAATGCGCCAGGCCTCCTTTAGGAACCGCCTGGAAACGATACGCATAGACTACAGTAAGAACGTTTTGTTCCGGATGTGGCCTATGCGTATGTTTGATTTAAAAAAAAAAGAAGTCATCAACATCTGCGACTGCAAAAAGCTGGGGTTTGTGGGCGATGTGGAATTTAACCCGGAAAACGGCTGCATCACCCATCTGATCGTTCCGGGGCCTGGCTGCCTGTGCGGAATCTTCGGGCGGGAGAAGGAATACATCATTCCGTTCAAGGACGTGTGCCAGATCGGGGATGACATTATTCTGGTGGAGGTTAAGAAGCTGAAGGACATCGAGAAACCGTGCAAGTGCGATTAGGTTTGTGCAACGCATGAACTGTGACTGGGTATGTCAGTTTTATAACGGTTTCGTGCTTTAAAAATACTTGCGTCCATGTAAAGGATGGGTTAAAATAATGACAAAAGTGATACACAGGAGGAAAACAACTTGAAGTGTCCATTTTGCGGCGCAGCAGATACCAAAGTCATTGATTCCCGTCCGGCAGAGGATAACAGCTCCATCCGCCGCCGCCGTCAGTGCGTGGTCTGCGGAAAGCGCTTTACCACATATGAGAAACTGGAAACCATGCCCCTCATGGTCATCAAAAAGGACCAGTCCCGTGAACCGTATGACCGTTCCAAAATCGAGGCGGGGGTGGTGCATTCCTGCCATAAGCGGCCTGTCTCCATTCAGCAGATCAACCAGATGATCGATGAAATTGAGAACGAGATCTTTACCATGGAAGACCGGGAGGTGGAAACCTCCGCAATCGGAGAACTGGTCATGCAGAAGTTAAAGCAGCTGGATGAGGTAGCCTATGTGCGCTTTGCGTCGGTCTACCGGGAATTTAAGGATGTCAACACCTTTATGGAGGAGCTTGGAAAGCTTCTGGAAAATAAGCGAAAGTAGGACAGGGTACGATTGTGATATTAGAACCATTTTATCCCAGAGAATGGGTGGACAGCACCTATGAAATCGACTGGGAGGGCTGGAAAGAAAAAGGAAAAAAGGGAGTCATTTTTGATATTGATAATACCTTGGTTCCCCACGGTGCTCCGGCGGACGAGCGTGCTCTGGCTTTGTTTGAGCAGCTTCACGGACTGGGATTTCAGACCCTTCTTCTCTCAAACAACAAGGAGCCGCGGGTGAAGTCCTTTGCCGGGCAGGTTCATTCTCCTTACATTTACAAGGCCGGAAAGCCGGGAATAAAAAATTACAACCGGGCGGTAGAAGAGATGGGACTTTGCAAAGACGAGGTTTTGTTTGTGGGAGACCAGCTCTTTACCGATGTGTACGGCGCGAACCGGGCCGGAATTTATGGGATCCTGGTAAAACCCATCAATCCGAAGGAAGAAATCCAGATTGTGTTAAAGCGGTATCTGGAGGCGGTTGTGCTGTATTTTTATAAGCGTGATAGAAAGAAAAATTAAAAAGCAGCAAACAAAAAAGAGGCAGTTCCCGGAAAAGGAATTGCCTCTTTTGCGTTCGGTTGATTTGACCGGAAACTGTGCGGAGTATTAAACTCTGGACAGGTACTCACCGGTACGGGTGTCGATCTTGATCTTGTCACCGTTGTCAACGAACAGCGGAACGTATACGGTTGCGCCAGTCTCAACGGTTGCCGGCTTGGTTGCGCCCTGAGCGGTATCGCCCTTGAAGCCCGGCTCGGTGTTGGTGATCTCAAGCTCTACGAATAACGGCGGCTCTACGGAGAATACTTTGCCGTTGTAAGAGCAGATCTTAACAACCTCGTTCTCCTTAACGAACTTTAATGCGTCACCGATTACGTCGGAAGCAAGAGCCATCTGCTCGTAGTTCTCCATGTTCATGAAGTTGTACAGATCGCCATCCTCGTACAGATACTGCATATCGACACGGTCGATTCTTGCGGACGGGAATTTCTCGGTCGGACGGAAAGTTCTCTCTACTACTGCGCCGGTCATAACGTTTTTGATTTTGGTTCTTACGAATGCAGCACCTTTACCCGGTTTTACGTGCTGGAACTCTACGATCTGGTATACGTTACCCTCGATTTCCAAGGTAATGCCGTTTCTAAAATCACCTGCTGAAATCATGTGATATTCCTCCTTGAATTTGCGTACTCGCTATTAATCTACTATATTCTATACTAAAAGACATGATTTTTCAACTGTTTTTTGGCTTAAACAGGCCTTTTCTTGCATTTTGACCTTAAATCGGGTATAATAATAGTTCAGTATGAAGAAAACGTTACAGTGAAACCAATCAAAGGAGAAACAAAGGTGAAAAGAATTCTGGATCTGATCGCGGACGAGATGAAGTCTGCATTTACCGCCTGTGGCTACGACGCATCCTACGCAAAGGTTGTCTTATCCAACCGCCCGGACTTATGTGAGTACCAGTGCAACGGCGCTATGGCAGCGGCCAAGGCATATAAAAAGAAACCGATCGACATTGCGAATGAGGTTGTTGAGAAATTAAGCGGAGACGGCATGTTTTCCGAAATCAATGCCGTAATGCCTGGTTTCATCAACATCCGTTTAAATACCGCTTATCTGGCTGATCTCATGAACGGCATGGCAAAGGAAGAGAAGCTTGGCGTGGAGGAAGAGGGCCACGGAGAGACTATTATCGTGGACTACGGCGGAGCCAACGTGGCAAAGCCGCTCCATGTCGGCCACCTGCGTTCTGCCGTTATTGGTGAGAGCGTAAAGCGCATGGGCCGTTACTTAGGCTACAACATGATCGGTGACGTACATCTTGGTGACTGGGGCCTGCAGATGGGCCTCATCATCGAGGAACTGCGTGACCGCAAGCCGGATCTGGTTTATTTCGATGAAAACTACACCGGAGAATATCCGTCCGAGCCGCCGTTTACCATCAGCGAGCTGGAGGATATCTACCCGACTGCCAGCGGCAAGTCCAAAGTAGACGAGGCTTTCAAGGAGCGTGCGCAGACCGCTACCTTCAAGCTTCAGAAGGGCTATCCGCCGTACACTGCCATCTGGAAACATATCATGAGTGTTTCCCTGGCAGACTTAAAGAGAAACTACGACAATCTGGACGTTCATTTTGAACTCTGGAAAGGCGAGAGTGACGCGGAGGAGTATATTCCGTGGCTGATTCAGGACCTGCAGGACAAGGGTCTGGCATACGAGAGCCAGGGCGCTCTGGTTGTAGACGTAACCGAGCCGACCGACTCCAAGGAGCTGCCGCCGTGTATCGTGCGCAAGTCTGACGGTGCTGCCCTGTACGCAACCTCCGATCTGGGAACCATCATCCAGCGTGAGAAGGATTTCCATCCGGTCAAGTACGTTTACATTACCGATAAGCGTCAGGAGCTTCACTTCAAGCAGGTGTTCCGTGTGGCAAAGAAGGCCGGCTATGTAAAGCCGGAGACCCCGATGATCCACATCGGCTTTGGTACCATGAACGGCAAGGACGGCAAGCCGTTTAAGACCAGAGAGGGCGGCGTGATGCGTCTGGAGCACCTCATTGCGGACATCGATGAGGCTGTTTACAACCGCATCATGGAAAACCGCAGCATGGATGAGGCAGAGGCAAAGGAGACCGCCAAGATTGTCGGCCTTGCAGCCTTAAAATATGGTGACCTGTCCAACCAGGCAGCCAAAGATTACGTGTTCGATATTGACCGCTTCATCTCCTTTGAGGGAAATACTGGTCCGTACATTCTGTACACCATTGTTCGTATCAAATCCATTCTGGGCAAGTATGAGGCACAGAACCCGGGCACAACGGCAGAGACCATTCTTCCGGCAGCCAGTGACGCCGAGAAGACTCTGATGCTGGAGCTGTCCAAGTACAACGATGTTATGGAGAATGCGTTTGCAGAGACCGCGCCGCACAAGATCTGTCAGTACATCTTCGACCTGTCCAACGCCTTCAACAGCTTCTACCACGATACCCGCATTCTGGCAGAGGAAGACAAAGCGCGCCAGGCAAGCTGGATCGCCCTCATTACTCTGGTAAAACGCGTGCTTGAGGTATGCATCCAGGTACTTGGATTTGAAGCGCCGGAGAGGATGTAATTTGACGTTACAGCGAAGCGGAATCGAGCTGAGCAGGCATGTCACGTATTTCACCAGTATGCGCAAGGAGGCACTTTTTATGAAGATAACGGAGTCTGCCACCAGCACATTCTGGAAGGGAGAGCAGGGAATCCGCGCCTCCGTCCAGGATGGAGACAGCTTATATAAGGTGAGTTTATATGTCAAGGGTAGTCAGGTTCGTGACTACTCTTGTTCTTGTGTAAATGGAAATTCCTACCGGGGCATGTGCGCGCACGCAAAGCTTGTGTGGGAACAATGGAAAAAAGAGCAGGAGCAGCATTCCGGCCGTCCTGTCTCCACATCGCAGGAGATCCGTACCATGATCCGGGAGTATACCAACCGGGAAGTGGCAAAGATCATTGAAGATGCGGAGGAGACAGAGATCCGGCTGGTGCCGCGCCTGATGTTAAAAAACGGTTCTGCCAGTCTGGAATTCAAGCTTGGCCGGGATCGTTTTTATATTATAAAGGACCTGATGTCCTTTGCGGAGGCAGTACGCACAGGAGCCAGCGTATCTTATGGAAAGCAGCTGACCTTCCATCACAGCCTGAATGCCTTTGCGGAAGAGGACCGGGAGCTGTGTGCCCTTCTTCTGGAGCTGGTGCAGGTTTATCAGGAACATTTTGAGCAGTTCCGGAAGAGTTCGTTTGTCACCATGCAGGGGCTTCGCACTCTGAATTTAAACCGCGCTAACCGGGACCGCTTTTTCCAGCTTATGGAAAACCGGGATCTGGAGGTGGAGTTTGGCGATGGCAGCCACTGTAATGTGAAGGTAAAGCAGGAGTGCATGCGCCTGCCGGTACAGATCCGCCGGGCGGGCCGGGATGGCATTGCCGTTTCGATCGATCAGGAGCTCTTTGGTATTCCGGGGGAGCGGGGCTGGTATGTGGGAAACGAGACAAGCCTGGTGTGCCTGGATGAGACAGAATCCCGGGAGCTGGGCGTGTTCCTGGAGCAGGTATTAAAAGATAAAAAGAGCCACACTCTGGATATTCAGGACCGCGACATTCCGCTGTTTTACGAGCGGGTACTGCAGAAGATTCTTCCTTACGCGGAGCTTACCGTCCACGATGTGGATCTGGAAAGCTACCGTCCGAAAGAACTGAAGGCGCAGTTCTCCTTTGACAGCACCGGTCCGGACGAGATTACCATGAAGCCGCTGCTGTCCTACGGCGATTTTTCCTTCTCTCCGCTCAACGATGACAAGGTGCCTCGGATCATCTGCCGTGATGTGCCGGGCGAGTTTAAGATCAGCCAGGTCATCACCCGGTATTTCCAGTACCGGGACGGCGAGTCGGAGTATCTGGTCATCCGGAACGATGAGGAGGCATTGTACCGCCTGCTCTCCGAGGGCATGGAGGAATTCATGGAGCTGGGGCAGGTGCTGGTATCTGATGCAGCCCGGAAAATTCGCGTCCTGCCATCCCCGCAGGTAAAGGTGGGCGTACAGACTGCCGGAAGATGGCTGGAACTGAGTGTAGACGCCGAGGGCATGTCCCGGGACGAGCTGCTGGATATCTTATCCGGCTACGATCCGAAAAAGAAGTATTACCGTCTGCGCAGCGGGGAGTTCTTAAATGTAGATGAAAATGGTCTCATGACGGTGGCCCGCATGACGGACAGTCTCGGTATTGGAAGAGAGGAGCTTTTGTCCGGTCTGGTCAAGGTTCCGGTTTACCGTGCCCTGTATCTGGACAGTGTATTAAAAGAGGGCAATGGCATCACCTTTTACCGGGATAATCTGTTTCGGGCCGTGGTCCGCGGTATGAAGTCCGTGGAAGACAGCGACTATGTGGTTCCGGCGTCTTTGCAGCAGGTGCTGCGCGGTTATCAGAAGACCGGCTACCGCTGGCTCAAAACGCTGGACGTAAATGGATTTGGCGGCATTCTGGCCGACGATATGGGCCTTGGAAAGACCATCCAGATCATTGCGCTGCTGCAGGCCGAGGCAGAGGAGCACCCGGAGTCCCAGTCTCTGATTGTATGTCCGGCTTCCCTGGTCTACAACTGGGAAAATGAGTTAAACCGGTTCGCGCCGGGACTCACCGTGCAGACTGTGACGGGCACTGCGCCGGAGCGGGAGAAGATATTGAAAATCGCGGCGCAGCTCGGAACGGAGCACCTGGAAACAGCTGCTTCGGAGACAACTGTTCAGGCAGATGCCCAGGAATCAGCAGAGGCCATCTGCCACCCGCAGATTCTCATCACCTCCTACGACCTCTTAAAACGTGATATCGCCTGCTACGAGCCATTTCAGTTCCGGTTCCAGGTGATTGACGAGGCTCAGTACATCAAGAATCCGCTGACTCAGAGCGCCAGGTCAGTGAAGCTGATTAAGGCCCAGACCCGCTACGCCCTGACCGGTACGCCGATTGAAAACCGTCTGTCGGAGCTGTGGAGCATTTTCGACTATTTAATGCCGGGATTTTTATTTACCTATTCCCGGTTCCGCAAGCAGTTTGAGTCCCCCATTGCCAAAGACGGAGATCCGTACGCACTGGAGAGCCTGCGGCGGCTTTCCGGCCCGTTTGTGCTGCGCCGTTTGAAGAAGGATGTTTTAAAAGATCTTCCAGACAAGCTGGAGACCGTGGTGTACTCTATGGCGGAGAAAGAGCAGAAACAGCTCTACACCGCCCATGCCCTGGCTTTAAAGGAAGAACTGGAGCAGATGAGCGGCGATACCTACGGAACCGAGCGCATTCAGGTGCTGGCAGAGCTTACAAAGCTGCGCCAGATCTGCTGCGATCCGTCATTGTGCTTCGACCGCTACAAGGGCGGTTCGGCCAAGCTTGACACCTGCATGGAACTGATTACGGGAGGCATCGCGGGAGGCCATAAGATCCTTCTGTTCTCCCAGTTCACGTCCATGCTGGAGTTGATCGGACAGCGGTTAAAGAAGGAAGGCATTGCCTTCCATGAACTGACAGGCGCAACGCCGAAGGAAGAGCGAATTCGCATGGCCGGAGCATTTCAGACCGATGAGACGCCGGTATTCCTGATTTCCTTAAAGGCAGGAGGAACCGGCTTAAACTTAACAGCGGCCGACATCGTGATCCACTACGATCCGTGGTGGAATGTGGCAGCCCAGAATCAGGCCACCGACCGCGCTCACCGTATCGGACAGGAGAAACAGGTATCGGTATTCAAGCTGATCATGAAAGATACGGTAGAGGAAAATATCTTACTGCTTCAGGAACAGAAGCGGGATCTGGCAGACCAGATCATTTCCGGAGAGCAGGTATCCATCGGCAGCCTCAGCAAAGACGAACTGCTTAAGATCCTTTCTCCGCAGTAAAGGTACGGAACAGAAAAATTATTCCCGTACAGAAAATGCCAGGGGCGCCGAATTGGCGCACCTGGCATTTTCGTTACTTTATAATATTGTTATTGAACTAAGTCGCTGCGCGACGGCCTGCCAAGGTTGTTGCGCAGCTTTTTCTTTCTCAAATAAAAAAGCAGTGAC